>CAZMZP010000062.1:0-19657 GCA_964570935.1 uncultured bacterium | reverse complement strand
TGCTTTCTCTCCCGAATTGAGCGCCGTCACCGGCCGGCGGCGACAGTTCCGCCCGACGCGCGCGGCGCGGCCACGTCAGCAGACGACCTCGTCGCCAAGGTATGCCTCTATCACCTTCGGGTCCCGCTTGATCTCGTCGGGATTCCCCTCCGCTATCTTCACTCCGTGGTCGAGCACCGCTATCCGTTCGCATATCCCCATCACGACCCTCATGTCGTGCTCGATCAATAGTATGCTCAGTTTGAACTCGTCCCTTACCCACCTGATGAGCTTCATCAGGTCTTCCGTCTCCTGCGGGTTCATTCCGGCGGCCGGCTCGTCCAGCAGCAACAGCCGTGGCTCGCTGGCCAGGGCGCGCGCTATCTCCACGCGGCGCTGAAGCCCGTACGGCAGCATGCTGGCGATGTTGTCCTTGAGCTCCAGCAGCCCGAACGTAGTGAGCTGCTTCACCGCGATGGAGGTTATCCTCTCCTCGTCGCGGAGATAGTGCGGCGTCCTGACGACGGCGCCGCTCAGAGTGGAGCGGCAATGCATATGGCACGCCGTCCTCACGTTGTCCAGAACTGTGAGCCCCTTGAAGAGCCGTGTGGCCTGAAACGTCCGCGCCACGCCGAGCGAAGCAATCTTGTAAGTGGGCAGCGCGTCTATCCTGCCGCCGGCGTAGTGAATGGTTCCCAGCGTGGGCTTGCACACGCCGGTCACCATGTTGAACACCGTGGTCTTGCCGGCGCCGTTGGGCCCTATCAGGCCGGCGAGCTCTCCCTGGCGGAGCGCAAACGTGAGCCCGGAAACGGCCTTGAGGCCACCGAAGTGCATCGAACAATCTTGCAGCGAAAGTATTTCGTCCACGTCAGTGTCCCGTCTGATTCCCCGCCGAGCGTGACTTCACGGTCCACCCCGGCGGTCGTCTCTCCCCTACCGTGTTTTCTGCTGCTTCCCTACCCGGCCGAACGTGAGCCCGCGAAACGTGCTGAGACTCAGCTCCCTCATCCCAAGGAGTCCCTGCGGCCTCGCGATCATAAGGAAGATGAGGAGTCCCGAGTAGATGACCATCCGGAACTCCTTCACTGGCCGCAGCGCCTCCGGCAGGATAGTCAGGATGATGGCGGCAATGATGGAGCCGGTGATGCTCCCCATGCCTCCCAGCACCACCATTATCACAACCTCGAACGACTTCATGAAGGTGAAGCTGTTAGTGTGGAGGTACATCAAGTAGTGTCCGAAGAGTCCGCCGGCGACTCCGGCGAAAAATGCCCCGATGACAAAGGCCACGACCTTGTAGTGGGTCGTGTTTATCCCGAGGGCCTCGGCCGCTATCTCGTCTTCGCGCACCGACAGAAACGCCCTGCCGTGGGAGGACGTCGTGAGGTTCTTCACGAAGACGACCGTCACGAGAGCGAAGAACGCCACCCAGAAGAAATTGGTGTAACGCGGTATATCCGTGAAACCTCTCGCTCCTCCGATGGCGTCGATGTTCAGTATCGCGACTCTGATTATCTCGCCGAACCCGAGAGTCACGATGGCAAGGTAATCGCCGCGCAGTCTCAACGACGGGAGACCGACCAGAAGCCCGGCAACCGCGCTGACGGCGCCGCCAGCGAGCACCGCCACGACGAAGAACGCCGGGCCGGCCACGGACGCCGGCAGTCCGACAGCGGACGCCCCGGCCGCGATGCGGGACCCCAGGTAGAAGGTAATGGCCGCGCTGGTGTAGCCGCCGATCGCCATGAAGCCCGCGTGGCCGATGGAGAACTGTCCGGTGAACCCGTTGATGAGGTTCAAGCTCACGGCCAGGATGATGTTGATGCCGCAGAGGATGAGAATCTGAAAGATGTAGGCATTGACCATCCCGGGCAGAACGACCCCGACGGCTATCAGCACTGCGATTGCGACTACGGACAGTATTGCGTTCTTGAGCACGTCCTATCTCACGGGTCTAGAATCAAACCTTCTCGCTGACTCCGGTCCCGAACAGACCTGTCGGCTTCACCAGGAGTATTATTATCAGCAGCGCGAACGCGATGGCGTCGCGGAACGTGGACGATACGTAGCCCACTACCATGACTTCGGCGACGCCCATGATGAGCCCACCCACAACTGCCCCGGGGATGTTACCGATCCCGCCCAGGACTGCGGCCACGAAGGCCTTGATGCCGGGCATGATGCCCATCAGCGGGTCTATCTTGGGATTGCTTAGAGCCACCAGCACGCCGGCGGCGGCCGCCAGGGCCGAGCCCACGGCGAACGTGAACGTGATGATGTTGTCGGTGGAAATACCCATCAGGCTGGCCGCCTCCCTGTGGAACGATACGGCCCTCATGGCCCTCCCTATCTTCGTCTTGAAAACAACCAGCTGAAGCAGGAGCATGAGTAGGACAGCGACGCCCAGGACGACGAGCTGGTGGCTGCCGACTATTACGCCCGGGCCGAGCTCCATCTGCTTGCGCGCGACGAGCTGGGGAAAGAACTTGGGGTCCGCTCCGAACACTATGAGCCCGAGGTTTTCCAGGAGCAGCGAGATGCCGATGGCGGTTATGAGGGCGGTGAGGCGCGGAGACTTGCGCAGCGGCTTGTACGCCCCCCTCTCGATGACGACGCCCAGCAGTGCGCAGGCGGCCATGGCGATTAGGAGTATGCAGACGGCGGCGAGCGGCCCCTCCAGTCCCTGAGAGGCAAAAAGCCGGGCCGCGTAGAACGCCGCGAACGCGCCGACCATGTAGACGTCACCGTGGGCGAAGTTGATGAGCCGCAGTATCCCATAGACCATCGTGTACCCGAGGGCTATGAGAGCGTATATGCTTCCCCACGTAATCCCGTTGACGAGCTGCTGAAGAAATTCCTGCAAGAACTCCCCTCGAGACCGTCGCCGGTCCCGGCTGCCCGGCCGCTACGGAAGCACCGTGCCGACCAATTTGTACTGTCCGTTCTCTATGGTAAGGAAGAACGCCGGTTTCACGGCGTTCCGATGCTCATCCATGCCGATGCTGCCGGTGATTCCCGGGAAGTCCTTCGTGGCGGCCAGTATGTCCCTCAGTTTCTTGAGCGCCTCTTTCCGGGGCTGCTCGGTCGCGGACGTGGGAGTGCCGACCAGCGTTCTGAAACCGTCGGGGTCGTCGGCGGCGAGCTGCTTAAGCGCCGCGAACAGGAACCGGGCCGCGTCGTATCCCAGGGCCGCCAGCGCGTCGGGGCTGCTTCCGAACTTCTGCTTGTACGTGCTGATGAAACTCTGCACGGCCTGGTCTTCCGAGCCCTGCCAGAAGTGGTTCACGAAATAGCAACCCTCGAGCGCGTCCCCGCCTATGTCCACGAGCCTGTCGGACACCCAGCCGTCGCCTCCGACCAGGGGCTTGTTGTACCCCAGCTCCCTGGCCTGGCGGGCTATGAGCCCGACCTCCGTGTAGTAGCCGGGAACGAAAATGACGTCGGGAGACTTCGCCTTTATGGCCGTCAGCTGCGCCTTGAAGTCGATGTCACCCTCACTGTAGGACTCGTCGGCGACGATCCTGCCCCCCATCGACGTAAACGTGGTGTCGAAGTAGTTCGCGAGGCCCACGCTGTAGTCGTTCTTTATGTCTCTCAGGATGCCGGCGGTCTTCGCCTTCAGAGTGTCGACTGAGAACGTCGCAGCCACGCGTCCCTGAAACGGGTCTATGTAACAGACACGGAAAATGAAGTCCCCCACCTCCGTGACCTTGGGGTTGGTGGAAGACGGCGTGATCATCGGGACGCCCGCGTTCTGGCAGTTGGGAGCGCCGGCGAGACTCCGAGAGCTTGCCACTTCCCCCAGCACGGCAATTACCCTGTCCTGCTCGACGAGCTTCTTGACCGCGGTGTTGGCCTCCTCGGGCCTTCCCTGGTCGTCCTCCACGATAACTCTGAGTGTCACGCCGCCGATTCCGCCCTCAGCGTTGACCTCCTCGATGGCCATGTCTATCGCGTTCTTCGTGGAGATGCCGAACGTGGCCGTGGTGCCGGTGAGTGAGCCGAACTCGCCGATCCGGATCTCGTTCGCCTTCTTCCCGCACGACAGCACGAAGCAGGCGGGAAGGACGAGAACCATAACAACGCTGATGACGGCCGCGAGACGGGGGCGACGGGCGGGCAGGGAAAGCATGTTCTTCCTCCTCTGCTTACAGTGACAGTCTTGTGAGCGGTTCGGAGACTACCGAGTCTAAACTCAAAACCCGGACCGGTCAAGGGGAGCAGAGCTCGCGCCTCAGCGCGGTTATCCGGTCGATCGACGCGTCCAGGCGTTCTTCGGAAATCCTCCCGTCCTCGACGGCCCGGACGAGAGCGTCGCGCGCCGCGAGGGTCTGAGGGCCCCCGTACGCGAACAGCAGCAAATCGCAGCCGGCCAGGAACGCCAGCTCCGGGCCGGCCCCGGTCTTCATGTATCCGTCCGCCGCGGACATCTCAAGCGCGTCCGTGACGACCACGCCGCTGAAACCGAGCTCCTTCCTGAGGATTTGGTCGACGACCTGCGCCGAAAAAGTCGCCGGGAGGTCGTCCCTGCCGGTCAGGCCGGGGCAGGCGACGTGCGCGGTCATTATCATCCTCAGGCCCGACTGTATCGCTTCCTGGAACGGCACGAATTCGAACTTGTACCATCTTTCGGCAGCGTGGCGGATCACCGGCAGAGCCTTGTGCGAGTCCACCGTCGCGGACCCGTGCCCGGGAAAGTGCTTGCCCGTCGCGACGACGCCGGCTTCGGCGAAACCGCTGATTGCCGCGCAGCCGAGAGCAGAGACGACCTGTGGCCTGCTGCCGAACGAACGGTCTCCTATGACAGGGTTCTTCGGCTCGTCGTTCACGTCCAGCACCGGGGCGAAGACCACGTTGAACCCAAGCCATCTCAGTTTCTGGCCCACGTCCTTGGCCTGGAAGAATGCGAAACGGGAACTTCTGGTCTTGCCGATTGCCGAGGCCGCCGGCGCCGTGGCCATCAGGTGTCCGATCTGCGTCACCCTTCCACCCTCTTCGTCCACGGCCAGAATCGGCGGGAGGTTCTTCGGATACAGCGACCTCAGCGCCCTGGTCAGTTTCCTCAAGCCCTCGACGGACTGAATGTTCCTCTTGAACAGGATGAAGCCCGAGAACGCGCCGTCGGTGACGAACGACGTCAGCGCGTCGTCCGGCTCGGTGCCGTCAAGCCCGACTACCAGGAGCTGGCCGACTTTCTGACTCAGCGTCACGATTCGCTCCATGCCGGCGCGGGCGAGCGCCCGTCGACGGCCGTCCACACCGTGCTGGTCGCCGCGGCCGCCTCCGGCCGGGCCCCGGCGTCAGTACGCCCTCACCAGCTTCATGCCTCTGTAGTAGTGGGTCAGGATCTTCTCGAAGTCCATCCGCTGCCTGGCCATCCCGATCGCTCCGTTCTGGCACATGCCGACGCCGTGGCCGTTCCCGCCGCCGGAGAGAGCGACGGAGCGCAGGTACCCTCCGTCCCTCTGCGCGTCCACGTCGAAGAGCGTACTCCGGAGGATGGATTCCTTGGCTTCCGGCCTCCTGAGCACGAGCCTGATGGCATCGCCGACGACTCTGTACACGTTGTCGGTGGTGTAGACTTCGAGGATTCTGACTCTGCCCGATTTGCTCCTCTCAGCCACCCGGACGTTGACGAACCTCTCGACCTCGGACGGCTGAACCGCGTTCGGATACACCTGCCGGTAGTACCTCCTGAAGATGCTGTCGAACTGCGCCGCGGTCCAGACCTCCGTCCACCTGAACGTTGGCGAGAAGCTGCAGTAGGGCTGCTGGAAGGACCTCTTGTCCTCCACGGACCTCAAGTAGGGAACCGGGTCGTACGGCCAGACCTCGTCTATTGCCGCCGTGGTCCCGCCGCACGTGGAGAAGTAGTTTGCACGTATGGGTTTTCCGTCGTGAACGGCGATGGCGCCGTACGTCTCTGCGATGGCTCTGTCGCTCATGGGTCTCTCGCTGTTGACGCCGGTGTAGACCTGATCCTGGACCGTGGGCAGGACGTCGAAACCCTGGTCCTTGTAACGTCCGCGGAAGTAGAAACAGTACGTTCTGGCCGCCACCGCCTGCGCCTTGATGGCTTCCAGGATGTCGGGCGAGAGTCCCCCTATCTCGTTCGGAACGACCCCTCTCAAATATGACTCGACGTCAACGACGTTGACCAGCGTCAGACGTCCGGACTTGCCGACGAATATCTCCATGCTTCCCCTGTAGCTCTTGCCTCCGTGCACGAGCCAGCTCCCGGACTCTCCGCTCGTGACCAGCAATGTGCCGTTCAGTATGCCCCGCGACAAACCGTCGGGGTCGATTACCTCGACTCCGAGGGTGTCGTCGATGTTTCTGGATGCCAGGAATGTCCACGACTCGCCCGGAGCGCACAGCTTGGGTCTTCTGCTGCTGTCCTTGATTGTGATCTGGAAGACGCCTGTTCCGGTCAGTGCGACCGTCTTCGCGTCCACGGCCAGACCCACCCTGAGTCTCGGAGCCTCCTTCAGGACCGGGGGCCGGGGCTTCACGGCCGCGCAGCCGGACAGGAACGCCGCGAGCGCCAGAGGTATCACGATCGTCAGCGCCGGGACCGTCGCCGACCGCATACGACGCCGTTTCACACGAGCCATGCTGCGCACGTCAATCTCCCTTCGCTGCGGGCACTATCTTCCCGAGTATCACCCGTCTCCTGGCCCCGGTGGCTCCCGGCACGTTCGCGCGGACGCCGGAAACCGCCTCGCTGGCCAGCACGGCAAACGCGATGGCCTCCTTGGCCATGCTGTTGACTCCGCACTCGTCGGACATCACGACGGGAACTGGGGCGAAAGTGTCCCTCAGCATTTTCACGAGAGTCTCGTTTCGGGTTCCTCCCCCGCTCACAACAACGTCGTCCACTCTCACCTTCGGGTAGACAAACCTGACACACGCCTCGTGAATCGACCGCGCGGTGACAGCCGTCGTCGTGGCGACGATGTCGTTCTGCGAGAGCCCGAGGGCGCGCGCTTTCTCCAGAATCAGGCCTGCGAACTCGGCCCCGAACGTTTCCCTGCCGGTGGACTTGGGCGGCTCCGTGCCGAAATACTCGTGACTCAGGACGGCATCCACGATGCCGACGTTGACCGAACCCTCCGCGGCCAGCCTCCCGCCCGAGTCGAACTCCTGCTTTCCTCCGGTCGTCTCTCTCACGACTGCGTCTATGGCCATGTTGCCAGGTCCGGTGTCGAAGGCGAAGACGTCTTCGATCGCGCATGCTCGCGGCAGGATTGTGACGTTGGCGATGCCTCCGATGTTCAGCACGACTCGGGACTTCGCTTCGGACCGGAGCAGCACAAAGTCGACGTAGGGCACGAGCGGCGCCCCGCCTCCACCGGCGGCCACGTCCCGCGTCCTGAAGTCAGCCACGGTCGTGACGCCGGTCCTCTCCGCCAGAACGCAGGGTTCGCCTATCTGCAGCGTGGATGCCGCTCCCCATCCGGCGCCGCTGCCTCGCGGGCAATGGTAGACGGTCTGGCCGTGGGAACCGATGAGGTCCACGTCAGTCATGCGAAGCCCGGCCTGCTCCACGCTCTTGCGGGCGGCCTCGGCCAGCAGTTCCCCTATCACGAAGTTGAGCTCGCTCAACAGGGGCACCGTCCCGGTCTGGGGAGAGCTGGCCTTCAGAATCGCCGCCTTCACCTCGGGGTCGAACGGGAACGTGGCGTGCTCCACGAGCACCGTCTTCGTGTCCAGACCGGAACCCGTCACGTCCACGACCGCCGCGGAGACTCCGTCCAGAGACGTGCCGGCCATCAGGCCTATGACCCGCCTCGTTTTCTTCCTGGCTATCCTGGCAAGCTCGTTCATGTCACTCCACGGCGAGGTCGCTCCGCGGGCGCTCGGCCCGAGCCGGCTCCGCCAGCCGGCCGGCTCAAGCGTCACTTGCCCGAGCCCGCCGTTATCCCTTCGATTATGTGCCGCTGAAACAGAAGAAACACGACGATGATGGGCAGAGCACACACGGTGGAGCCGGCGGTGAGGTGCCCCCAGTCCACGCTGTGCTCGCCCTGTGAATACAGCGCCAGACCGACGGGCAGGGTACGCATTCGCTCGGTGTTTGTCAATATCAGGGGGTACAGAAAGGAGTTCCAGCTCACCAGGAAAGTGTTGATGCCCACCACCGCGAGCGCGGGCCGGCAAAGCGGGAGGACGATTCTGAAGAATATGCCCATGTCGCCGGCGCCGTCCACTCTGGCCGCGTCTTCCAGCTCGACCGGAAGCGACGTCACATACTGCGATATCAGGAACACGTTGAAGGCGTCCACGAGAAACGGGAGCGTGAGCGCGAAATAAGAATCGATCATGCGGAACTTGGAGATGAGGAGATAAAGCGGGATCATGGTGATCTGTCTGGGCACCATCAGCATCGAGACCACGCCGACCGTCAGCAGGCGCTTTCCCCGGAACTCCCTGCGCGCGATGCCGTATCCCACCATCGACGCGAACAGCATGTTACCCAGCACCACGAAGACACTGACGACGACGCTGTTCAGGAAATACCGCGCGAACGGGCCGCTTCTCCAGACGTCTGCGTAGTTACTCAGACTGGGGTTCTTCGGCCACAGCTCGACCGCCTTCCTGATGACGGCGCCCTCGCCCCTGACGGACGTCGCGACCATCCAGTAGAGCGGGAAGAGCGTCGACACCAGCAGGGCGAGCAGCACGACCGACAGCATGATCGTCCTGGTCTTCATTCCGCCGCCCCCCGTCCGACTCTCAGGTATCTCATCTGCAGGAACGAGAAGCCCATGATGACGGCGAACAGGAGGTATCCGACCGCGCTCGCGTACCCCATCTCGAAGCGGTAGAAGGCGCGGTCGTACAGGTAGAACACCGACGTCAGGGTGCTATTCAGCGGGCCGCCCCTCGTCATCACGAATATCTCAATGAAGACCTGGAACGACCGAATCGTGTTGATGACTATCACGAACAGAGTGATGGGCCGGAGCATCGGTATGGTCACGAATCTGAGAGTGCCCCAGAAGCCGCTGCCGTCCAGCACCGCCGCCTCGTAGAGCTCCCCCGGGATTGCCTGGAGCCCCGCCAGGAAGAGAATCGTGTAGTATCCGAAGCTCGACCACACGTCCATGGCCATGATCGAGAGCAGAGCGGTGCCGGGCTCCCCGAGCCACGACCGGGGCTCCGCGCCGAACAGCTCGAGCGCCTTGTTGACGAGTCCCGCCGGCGAGTACAGCTGCTTGAACACGATCGAGATGACCACCACCGAGACTATCGA
The DNA here is from genome assembly GCA_964570935.1 of uncultured bacterium. Taxonomy (GTDB): domain Bacteria; phylum Eisenbacteria; class RBG-16-71-46; order JAFGJU01; family JAFGJU01; genus JAFGJU01. The sequence goes on along the minus strand of CAZMZP010000062.1, from coordinate 10,419 downwards.
CGGCACGAAGAACCCCGCCCTGTAGAACGAGCGGAACGGGAGCTTCCGGTTGATGGCCACGGCCAGAAAGAACGCTATCACGGTCGTGACCGGGACCGTGCCGAACACGAACACCAGGGTGTTCTTGAGAGACGTCCAGAACAGGGGGTCTCTCACGGCCCGCGCGAAATTGGCCAGGCCCACGAATCGGGCCAGGTCGGGCCTCAGCGGGTTGAAATCCATGAAGCTCAAGACGAGCGAGAAGACGAGCGGAAACAGCCAGAAGAGGCCGAAGGAAACCAGCCACGGCGAGAGGAAGACTAGCGTGGAGCGGCCCGAGTGAGCGGGCCGAGGGTTGGCGCGCGAACGATCAGTCACGGCAGCGCTCCGCACCGCGGCTACGGCCGCGAGATTATGTCCTCTATCTTCTTGTGCGCCCCGAGCAGAGCCTCATCGGAGGTCTTCCTGCCGTAGAGAACTTCCTCCACCGCGGTGTTTATCTCGTCCTCGACCTCCACCCACTTGGGGTGCGCGGGCGGCGCCACAGCGGTCTTGAGCTGGATGACGAACATCCTCTCCTGCGGCTGTGTGTCGTAGTAGGGGTCGGTCTCGGCGCCCCGGAGAGCCGGCTGCACGCTCTTGGTCGCCCTGGAGAGCGCTATCACGTTCTCCCGGGCCACGAGGAACCGCGCGAGCTTGAGAGCCTCCGCTCTGTGCTTCGAGTTGGCGAACGTGACGAGTATTTCGCTGCCGGCGAACGAAGCGTGGGACCCCCGTCCCGCCGCGGGTCTGGGGATGAGCGCCACGCCGAACTTGAGCCCGGGCGCGTCGGACGGAATCGTGCGCAGGTTCCAGCCGCCGGAAATCATCATTCCCAGCGTCCCCTGCTTGAACGCCATGTCCAGGACGTCCTGCTTCTCGACCAGCGAGTAGGGTTTAAGCGAACAATAGAAGTCGAGCGCCTCGATGTTCTGCTTGGAGTACAGCGTCGAACGGCGCAGGTCGGGCGTCAGGATTGTGCCGCCGTTCCCCCAGGCCAGAGGCATGAACTTCTTGAACAGGATGTATCGTTCACCGGTGTTGAGCCCGAACCCGTAGACGCCCCGCGCAGGCGAGTGGATCTTCTTCGCGCAGGCCGAGAGCTGGCTCCACGTTTCGGGCGGTTTCTCCGGGTCGAGCCCCGCCCGCGCAAACAGGTCTTTGCTGTAAAACAGGGCCCTCGTCCCCGCGACCCACGGAACGCCGAAAACAGTGCCGTTCAGGGTGCAGCTCTCCCAGAAGAGGTATTCCTCGCGAAGGTCGGCCACGTCCGCTGTAAGGTCCGACAGCACGCCGTCGGCCGCGAACTTGGGCACCCACGTGGAGCCCAGCTCGCAGAGGTCCGGCTGCGTCCCGGACGAGACCGCCGCCACTATCTTCTCGAACCCGTTCTGCCAGGTGAGTTGCTGCATTTCCACTTTCAGGCCCGGGTTGGCTTTCTCGAACTCCGCGATGATCGGACTGATGACCTCCGCCGGCCAGAACTGCCAGAAGACTATCTTCGTCCCGCTCTGCCTCTGGCAGGAAATCCCGAACAGCGCGAGCGCCAGAAAACACGCGGACAGAACGACGACGGCTGCGCGCGCTGGTGCGGTGTGTCTCATGGCCTTGACCTCTTGCCTCTGCGGGGCGCTCTCACGCCGTAGCCCAACTTAAGCGCCTTCCTCACGAAACCGGAGGAACGCGCCAGCAGTCTCTCGGCCTCCGTGGCGCCCACGCCCACCTCTATCATCACGATCGCCTTCTTGACGCTCCCCCCGGCCAGGACAAGGCAGTCGGCGGCCGTGTCGTAGTCGACTCCGGTGACTACCATGACCACGCGTCGGGAGCGTTCCACGAGCTTCTTGCTCGTGGCCATCAGGTCGACCATCATATTCTCAAACACCTTTCCGAGTTGAATCATCGCGCACGTGGTAATCATGTTGAGCACGAGTTTCTGCGCGGTGCCGGCCTTCATGCGCGTGGAGCCCATTATCACTTCGGGCCCGACCTCGGGACAGACTGCGACGTCAACCGGGAAATCCATCGTCCTTCTCGGGTTGCAGGTGAGGTACACGGTCCTGGCTCCGCGCCGCCGCGCCTCCGCGACCGCGGCCTTGGCGAACGGCGTGCGCCGGCTAGCCGCAATGCCGACCACCACGTCGTTCCGGCCCACGCGCAGTTTCCGCACGAGCCTCCGCGCTTCGTCTCCCCTGTCCTCCGCGCCCTCCACCGCCCTGTACAGCGCCCTCGCGCCGCCGGCTATCACCCCCTGCACCATCTCGGGCGGCGTCCCGTAGGTCGGGGGGCACTCGGCCGCGTCGAACACTCCAAGACGTCCGCTCGTGCCCGCGCCGAAGTACAGAAGACGGCCGCCGCGACTGAGTCCTCTCACGATCAGCTTGACGGCCTTCTCTATGTGCGGGATCTCTTTCTCCACGGCGTCGGCCACCAGCTTGTCCTCAGCGTTTATCTTGCGCAGGATGCCGCGCGCGTCCCGCTCGTCTATGTCCATCGTGCGGGGGTTGCGCTGCTCGGTCACCAGCGAGAGCAACTCGACGAAGATGTCCTTGTTCCGTTCGGACGTAAGTGGTCTGCGCCCGCTGGGGCGCAGCTTGCGGGTGAGGGCGCCGCGCGGACTGAGCAACGCGTGGTCGCAGCGCGGACAAGGCCTGGGCGCGCGCTTTCTGGCTGTCGCTCGTGGTTTTCTCATACGGGGTAACGCGGAAAGGGGTTCCGGGAGGAGCCGGCACCGTTCGGCAGCACCGGTCCGTCGCTTCGGTCCTACCTGGCCAGCACTATCTTCTGCGCTCTGCTTTCGTCTCCGCAGCGGAGGAAGGACAGATATACGCCCGAGGCGACGTGTATGCCGCCCTCGTCCGTTCCGTCCCACACCGCTGTCCTCTCCAGAGGAGTGGCGCCGGTAAGACCTTTCTCCAAAATCCTGACAATCCTACCAGCGGGGTCGAGAATTGCAAGAACGTAGTTCGTGGGCGCTGAGGTGGAAGGCAGCGTGAACGGGATAGAGGTGTGAGGGTTGAACGGGTTCGGATAGCTGCGACCCAGCAGGAGCCCCGGGCTCGGCGGCGGCACCTCCGCGACGTCTATCAGCGTCGTGTCCAGCCCGGCCATTGAGGCCAGCGATGCCACCGCCAGTCTGGTCACGTCCGCAGTCAGGGGGAGTGTCAGGTAGCTCATCACGTCTCCCGTGCTGTGGTACCAAGGGTTCGTGGCGTAATCCACCTCGATCCCGCATAGGGCGCTGTAGTTCCTGTCCCAGAACATGGAGTGGTCGCTGTATCTCATAGTTGGGTCCACGGACTTGGTGAGGTCAAGCCATGGCACGAACGTGTCGCGCACAGCAATCGTGTACTCGGCAAGCCATTCGGACGCGGCGTTGCAGTAGAGGTAAATGTCGTGCGTGCCGTAGCCGACCATGTCGAAATTTAGCACGCCGCCTATGTCGTCGCCGGCGGCCCGAGCGTCTCCGGCATAGTGGTTGCTGCCCAAGAGACCCTGCTCCTCGGCGGAGAAACAGATGAACTTGATCGATGAGCGAAACGGAAACTCCTTTAGCACCCTCGCCGCCTCCAGCACCACGCTCGTCCCCGTGGCGTTGTCGTCCGCGCCGGGCGCCAGCACCATCGGAGTCGGTGAGTAGCTGTCGTAGTGGCCACACACGATGTAGTTGCGCGACGGGTTCGCCGTCCCGGTCACGGTCGCGACGACGTTCCGCCATTGGTCAGGCATGTTGTCGTTGATGGATGGCCATGTTTCGCCGTCCTCCGTCCTAACGACCGCACCGTTCCCGACGGCCCAGCCGCGAGACGCGTCCATGCAGCTGACGCCGTAAAGGATCACATAGGTCCCGCTCGGCTGCTGCGACCAGGTGGCTCCTGAGTCCTCGGTGTGAATAACGATGCCGGCGGAGCCGACCGCCCAACCCACCTGAGTGTCGGTGAAACTGACACCCATTAGGGAGCTCGTGAGGCCGCTATACTGAACCTCCCAGGCCACACCGCCGTTGGACGTGTGTATGACCGCCCCGCCCGTGCCCACGGCCCAGCCGTGCAGGGAGTCCACAAAGCACACGTCATACAGTCGGGCCGCGGTTTCGCTGGTCTGAGATTGCCAGTTGACGCCGCCGTCGGAGGTGTGGAGAACCTTACCCGAATTGCCGACCGCCCAACCGTTCCTCAGGTCGGTGAACTCGACGTCATACAGCCGCAGAGCAGTGCCGGACGGCTGCGGCGACCAGTTCACGCCGCCGTTTGTGCTCTTCCTGATGAGTCCGCCGTCACCGCACAGCCATCCCACCTGGGAGTTCACGAACTTCACGCCGTACATGAAGTTAGTCGTACCCGTGGAAAGCTGCTCCCACACGGCTCCCCCGTTCGTCGTTCGTATGAGTTTTCCGAAACCACCGGCGATCCAGCACGTGTCGGGCGCTATGGCCGAGGCCTTCCAGAGATTGTCGCCGTTACCGGAGTCCTGCTTGTCCCACGTGTCGCCCCCGTCAGCAGTGTGGTACACGATGCCGTCGCCGCCGGCCGCATAACCTGCCAGCCCCTTGAACGCGACTGCCTTGAGCGGCACGCCGAAGAAGTAGTCGTAGGCGACGTCGACTCCCATGCTGTCGAACTGGCCGTACAAGTACTCCGAGGCCTTAAGACAGTCGGGGTGGTACGAATATCTCGTCCGTATCGTGTCCTCGCCCGTGGATAAGTTCACCGGTTCCATGCCTGTCAGCGACCTCATGCTCGCCTCTATCTCCGCCTGGGACACCGAGGCCACCATCTGGTCAATCCACTGTTCTTCGGTTGGCGTGGGGTACTGCTGCACCGCCATGGGGGACAACTCGGACTGTAGGTCGGCCCAAGCCCGCGCCCGCACTGACGAAAGCCGCTCCTCGACCGGAGTCAGGAGTCTGCAGCGGAGATTGGACAGAGCCGCTCGCTTCCTGATGTCGCCGGAAACCGAGATGACATGGGTACTGCCGCTCGACCAGAGCACGCGCGCCGCGCGAGAGAGAGTCTGCGCGGTGACAAGAGGCGACGCTTCGACCACGTACAGGTTGTCACTCTCGACGTATTCCCCGAGGACGCGGAGGGTGGCGCCGGAACTTTCCAGCTCCTTCAGAAGCAGAGGGTCGATTATTGCTATCCCCGGAAGGAAGAATTCGGGCGGGAGCAGGAGCCAGGGGATCTTCAGATCCGCGGGTGCATTGCTGAGCTCGACCACGGACACGTCGAAAACGGGCTCAGGAGAAATGTCGGGCGGAGACACCGCCAGCGTCGCGCCCGGGGCCGCGACTGTAACTGCCGCAAGCACAACTGCGCAGGCCAGAAACAATATGGGGGCTAAAAGCCCCCGTTTCACAGATGCATGAATCACTGTTGTTCCCCCGCCGGACCGCAGCCAACCAACCCTACATACTAATGGTAGCATGACTTAGGCCGGCCGTCAACGGTCCGGAAGGGGAAATATCACAAGCGCGGAGTAGTTCCCGCGCCCCGCGGCACGCCCGCCCATCGGCGGGCGCGTGTGTCACGCGGCTATTTCGGCACCTTCACCGCGACGAACAGCGTGGCGTTCTGACGCCGCAGCAGGAGGAGCACAGAGTCGCCGGGCTTCGACTTTGCCAGAGCCTTCTTGTATTCGGTAGTGTCCGTGACGTTCTGTCTGTTGACTTCCTTCACCAGGTCGCCGTGCTGTATCCCCGCGGCCTCGGCCGGGCTGCCGGACTTGACCTTCGTCACGATCACGCCCTCTTCGCCCTCCATGTTGAGCCGCCCGGCCATGGAGGAAGTCAGCGTCTGGACCTCGAGACCTATCTCGCTCTCCACCTTTTCCCTGGGTTCCTCCGTCGCCGCAACTTCGTCGGCCGCCAGCTCTCCCAGCTCGACCGTGACTCTCTTCTCCTTGCCGTCTCTCAGAATGGTGACGTCCACGTCTGAGTCGGGCGCGGTCTCGACCACGAGGTTCCTCAACTCAACGGTGTTGGCCACCTTCTTGCCTTCGAACTGGAGAACGACGTCGCCCTGCTTCAAGCCGGCCTTCTCTGCCGGACTGCCCTTCGCGACTTCGCTGATCACGACGCCGCGCGCCTTGCCGATTCCGAGCGCTTCGGCCATGTTCTCATCCACGTTCTGGATAACGACGCCCATCCAGCCGCGCACAACCTTCCCCTGCCTCACCAGGTCCTCCATGACCTTCTTGGCCATCTCCACCGGGATCGCGAACCCGATTCCCTGGTAGCCCCCGCTCCGGCTCAGGATGGCGGTGTTGATGCCCACGACCTCACCGCGGAGGTTGACCAACGGGCCTCCGCTGTTGCCCGGGTTTATGGCGGCGTCCGTTTGAATGAAGTCCTCGAACTCGGCCAGCCCGACGTTGGACCGGCCCTTGGCGCTCACGATACCGGCGGTGACGGTCTGCTCGAGCTGCTCAGACAGCGGGCTTCCGATGGCCAGCACCCACTCTCCCACTTCGAGCTTTCTGGAATCGCCGAATCGGGCTACTGACAGGCCGCTTGCGTCTATCTTGATGACGGCGACGTCGGTCTTGGGGTCGGTCCCTATGACCTTCGCGTCGTACTTCTTCTCGTTAGCGAGGGTGACTCTTATCTTCTCGGCGCCCGTTACGACGTGGTTGTTCGTGAGTATGTATCCGTCCTCGCTGACTATCACGCCCGAGCCGAGGCCCTGCTGCCGCATCTCACCCTCCGGCACCTGGTAGCGGAAAAATCTATCGAAGAAATCCTGGCCGAAGAAGTCGTCGAACGGCGAGCCGGGGGATTCCCCGGGGTTCTGCTGGGCGGCCTTTATGACCCTCTCACTGGAAATGGTCACGACCATGGGACCCACGGTCTTCGCCACCACCACGAAGGCCTTACCGGTGTTCTGAAGCTGGAGGAGCTCAGCCGGGATCTCACCCGTGGAGCCCAGGGTCACGTTCTTGTCCGAACCGAACCCAAACCTCACGAGCCCAAGGTCGGAAGCTATGTAGATCCCCATCGCGAGGCCGACCATGATGCATGCGAACGGGATCAGAAAGCGTTTGCCTTTCGAAGTCATGCTGATTCTCCTCCTCAGTGTTTGAGCGCGCATACCCTGCCGTCGACTTCCATGTCAGTGTTTGAGTCCGCCTTCCTTGGCGAACTCTTCCATCAGCTTTCGCTGCTTCTCGGTGACGTCCTTGGGCGTCTTGATTTCGATCGTCACGAATTGGTCGCCCTGCAGTCCGTTCGTCTTGAGGCCCATGCCTTTGAGCCTGAACGTCGCTCCATTTTGAACACCCGGCGGGACCTTGAGTTCCACCCTGTGGCCGTCTATGGTCTTAACGCGCACTTTTGTGCCCAACACTGCCTGCGCGATGTTCAGCGGCACAGTGCAGTAGATGTTGGCGCCCTTCCTTTCGAAGAAGCTGTGAGGGCCCACCCTGAACTGGATGACGATGTCTCCCGGAGGACCTCCCGAGACGCCCGGCTCGCCCTGACCCCTCAGTCTGATCTTCTCGCCGGTGCTGACGCCCGCCGGGATGGTCACCACGTATTTCTTTGACTTCCTCACCCTGCCGCGCCCGGCGCACGCGTTGCAGGGATCCCCGGTCAGGAAACCGCGACCCAGGCAGCGCGGACAGGGTCTGCTGACCGCGAACCCGCCCTGGGAAAACGACACACTGCCCCTGCCCCGGCACTCGGGACAGGTGGTTCTCTTCGAGCCCGGCTTTGCTCCGGCGCCGCGGCAGACAGCGCAACTGTCATCCTTGGGAATGGCGATTGTCGTCTTGCCGCCGGACACGGACTGCTCAAACGGAACTTCGAGCTCGAGGCTTATGTCCTCGCCCCTCTGCGGACCGAAGCTGTCGGTGGTGACCCCGCCGCCGAAGAGCCGGCTGAAAAGGTCACCCAGGCCGCCGAAGCCGCCCAGGTCCTCGTACGAGAAGCCGCCTCCACCTCCTCCGCCACCACGGCCGGCACCGCCGAAGAGATCCCTGAAGTCCTGTCCTTGGAACCCGCCGCCGGAGAAAGCTCCGCCCCCCAGCTTTCTCATCTGGTCGTACTGAGCTCGCTTCTGGGGGTCACTCAGGACGTCGTAGGCTTCCGAAACGTCCTTGAACTTGTCTTCTGCAGGCTTGTTTCCCGGGTTGGCGTCCGGGTGGTATTTCTTGGCAAGCCGTCGGTAGGCCTTCTTTATCTCATCGCTGCCCGCACTCTCTCCGACCCCAAGAATCTCGTAGAAGTCCTTCTGGGTCTGCGGCATGTTCTTTCGTTACTCCCGGCCCGCGTCATCCTCTTCGACCTGCGCCACCTCAACCTTGCTGGGCCTTATCAGCTTGCCCTTGAAAGCGTAGCCTTTCTCGAAATCTCTCAATATCCTGCCGTCCTTGCCGTCGTCCACTCTGGTCACGACGACCGCCTCGTGCACGTTGGGGTCGAACTGCTGTCCCGCGCACGTCAGATGCTCCAGCCCTTCCGCCTGAAGCACGGACCGAAGTTTCTCGTAGATAAGTCTTACGCCCTTGAGTGCCTCCTGGTTGCCGGTGTCCGGCCTAATGCTCTCCAGCGCTCTCTCGAAGTCGTCCAGGACTGGCAGCAGCTTGCACGCGAGCTCAGCCTTGCCGCTGTCGCAGGACTCACGCAGTTCCTTGAGCGTCCTCTTCCGGTAGTTGGCAAACTCGGCCTGGAGCCTCTGCAGATGGTCCAGGTACTCCTGCGCCTGGGCCCGTTCTTTGCCCACGGGCCTGGCCTCCCCCGTTTCCGTTTCGGTGACGCCCGTGCCTTCCAGGAGCTCCGCCGCCGCCTCTATACTTGCCACTGACCCCGCCTCCTGTTCGTCCAGAAGCCGGGCCTTGTTTGCCTCGGAGGCCGGCGACCGACCCTCCGCGGCCTGCCTCTCGGTCCTCGCCTGCTTGTCCGCGCGGGACACGAAGGAAATCGGAATCTCTCTCTCGGACTCAGGCTTCTTTCTTTTGATCATTGTCCTTCTCCGCCTGCGCGTCCTTCCCGGTCTGCTGGTCCTTCTCCGCCTGCGCGTCCTTTTCCAGCTCGTCGATGTAGTTCAGTCTCAATTCGGTCAACACTGTCTTCAGGGCCCTGGACTCTTCCTCCGTCCGGTTGCCGGCCGTCTTGGCCTCAAGCATGCCCAGCAGGTCTATTGTAAAACGAGCCTGCTCAAGATTCCTCTCAATCTTCTGCGTGAGCGGGCTCGCTATCTTCCCCAGCGCGATCATGGTGGTCGCGTGGAGGTTTATGACAAATGCCATGAAAAGAGCTTCGTTCGAGACCTGTTGCTTTTCTTCCATGAGGCCCTCCTGACTTGTAGCCGTGGCGCTCCGACCCCTGACTCGGCATGCCGGGACAGTCGCCTCACACTGTCTCCGCACCCACAATCCCGGCATGCGAGGGTCAAGGTCAGGACAACGGGTTGGCTCGACGCTGTCCTGCAACTACCGGGAAGCCGTGGACGACTTACTCCACGACCTCGAAATCCGCATCAACGGCGTCGCCTTCTTTGCGCTCCCTGGAGCCGGGCTGAGGACCTGCCTGCGGTCCTGCCTGACCACCACCACCGTTGCTGCCCGGACCGCCGGGGCCACCGGCGCCCGGTTGAGGGCCTGACTGCTGGGAGGCCTTGGCGTACATCTGGCTCGCTGCTTCATGCCAGGTCTGCGTCAGTGCCTCCGTGGCTGACCTCATTTCGTCCATGTTCTCAGACTTGACGGCTTCTTTCACGCGTCCGACTGCGGCCTCGACTCTGGCCTTAACGTCCGGGTCGAGGTTCGCGCCCGCCTGCGCGAGGTTCTTCTCGGTCTCGAACACCATCTGGTCGGCGCGGTTCTTGACGTCCGCTTCCTCTCGACTCTTCTGGTCTTCGGCGCTGTGCTCTTCCGCGTCGCGCACCATCCTCTTGATCTCGTCCTCTTTGAGGCCGCTCGACGCCTCAATCCGTATGCTCTGCTGGCGACCGGTGGCCTTGTCCTTGGCGGACACGTTCAGGATGCCGTTCGCGTCTATGTCGAAGGTCACCTCTATCTGGGGCACGCCTCTCGGCGACGGCGGAATGCCGGTGAGCTGGAAGCGCCCGATGGTCCTGTTGTCCAAGGCCATGGGCCTCTCACCCTGAAGCACGTGAATCTCCACCGTCGTCTGGTCGTCCCCCGCGGTCGTGAAGATCTCGCTTCTTCTGGTCGGTATGGTCGTGTTCCTGTCGATCAGTTTCGTGGAGACCTTTCCGAGAGTCTCGATGCCCAGGGAGAGCGGGGTCACGTCCAGCAGGAGCACGTCCTTCACTTCACCCGCAAGAACGCCCGCCTGAATCGCTGCTCCGACTGCCACGACCTCGTCGGGGTTCACGCCCTTGTGCGGCTCTTTTTCGAAGAGCTGCTTCACCAGGTCCTGCACCTTCGGCATCCTCGTCT
>CAZMZP010000061.1:0-3422 GCA_964570935.1 uncultured bacterium | reverse complement strand
GCACTTGCCGTTGATGAGCGCGGCTATCCCGGTTCCCGAGCCGCCCCCGGTCACGGCCACGACCTTCCCGGGGTTCTTCTGCATGTAGACCTCGGCCAGCTTCTGAACGAGGTTGATGAGAGTGTCGGAGCCCTTCACCTGGACCATGCTTCTTGCGGACACGTCTTCGGCCGGCTGACAACATATCCCGACGAGACACATCACCGTCATGAGGGCGATTCTGAACCAGCGAGCCATGTTTGGGTTCCTCCTTCTGGGCTTAATCCTCACGCTTCTACTGTCGAGAGGAGTCTAGCGGTCCAATGTGACAAACAAGTGAACAGACTGTGAACTTGGCGCAACTTATCCCTCAGAAACTTGCCGACAGGTCGACCTGCCAGAGGTCCGTCTTCGCCCTGTCCCCCGTGAGCCGCTCGGCCCTGTAGTAGTCGACGCTCAAGCTGACGCTGGTAAAGAGTCCGACCTGCGCCAGGACCTCGTGGCCGCGTGCGTCGGTCCCTCCATTGTAGAAGTCGCCGTCGGGGAGTATGTCCAGCCACGCGTCCTTCTCGAGATATCTGTATAGGTACCGCAGCTGCCACTGCCCGCGCTCTTTCACCCTGCTTGTTCCCAGCGCGATGCCGGCCGCGTAGCCCTGGTTCTTCTCGGTCGGTTCCGGGTTGTTCACGTATTCGCCGAAGAGCGCCACGTACGACAGCGTTCCGTCCGCCAGGTCTTCTCTCTTCAACTCCACACTGGGGCTGAAAGCGTCGTAACAATAGATCAGGTGCCCTTCGGAGTCGACGCTGTTGGTCTCTTCGGTGTAGTCCAGGGTCTTTCCTGCGGCGCACCGGAAATCGTAGTAAGCTAGCCCGGCACGCAGGCTCAGCATTTCAGTCATTTCCCAGGTTGCACCCGACTGGTACACGTAGGCCATGGGATCCGCGCTGTCCGTGCCCGACTCGTCCAACACCCAGGCGTTGGCGCTCCCGAAGAGCTCGAGCCCGGGGACGGGAACGTGCAGGAAAACCGCGGCTGCCCCCTCTACGTTTATGTCCGAGTCCCAAAACAAATCCGTGGTCTGCCAGAGGGCGGCCTCGCGCTTGAACTTCCCGCCCAGGAGACTCAGGTACGACGTCGGGATGTACTGCGCGAAGACGTAGTTGAGGCGGATGTCCGGGGTCTCGAAGCTGTTCTGGAGAGTCTGGTTCGTCGAGCGCGGGTCGGCGCCGCCTGACGCCAACTGAAACCCGACCTTGAACCTGTCGATGATGCTCGGCTCGGCGCTGAACCTAAGTCTGTACCTTGCCCGACTACGGTCCGGGCTGCCGGGTTTCTTGTCGAGCTGGTAGCGCAGCCGTACGTCTCCCTTCAAGTTCATCTTCTGCGCCCACACCGGTACTGAGACGGGCGTACCCTGCACCATCTGTCTTGCGACCTCTTGCTTTGTCTCCTCGAGGAGTATCTGCGCCTCTGAGGGCGCTAGGACTTCCTTTTCTACGAGCTTGTCGAGCAGAAGCTCGATCTCTCCGGCAGTAGCGTGCCGGCTCGCGACCCCGAGCGATGGCGTGAGCAGAACCAGAGACAAGACCAGGGCCTTCTTAGCGCCTGTCATGTTCAGGACCTCCCGCGTGACTGGTCCGGACCCGTCGGTCGGACCCGTTGACTAAACAAGGTCGACCCCGGCCTGAGGGCCTCGGGGCGAGTCGAATCTCCACGAGGTAGTATGGATTGCGAATGTGAACGGCGAGTTGCGAGCAAGTGACATCTGTGTGAAATCTATCGCGGCCGGTGGGTGGGAAGTCGGAGGACCGCCGACAAACGAGGCGCCGTCGAGGCACCCGCGGGACGGTGCGCGAGGGCCGCGGGTCAGCGGCGCCGGGCCGGCGTCATAGGGCTCTGGGCAGAGTGAAGCTGAATGTGGAGCCCCGGCCGTACACGCTCTGGACGAACACCTGGCCGTTGTGGGCCTGGACGATGTGCTTGACTATGGACAGCCCGAGGCCGGTACCGGCCCTGTCGGACGAATGCTGTCCGGCCGCGCGATAGAAGCGCTCGAACACTCTGGGAAGATCCTTTTCCAGAATTCCGATCCCCGTGTCACTGACGTCCACGCGCACCCGTCCGTCGTGCTCGCGCGCGACTATAGCCACGCTTCCCCCTCTCTCCGTGTACTTGAGCGCGTTGTCCAGGAGGTTTGACAAGACCTGCGCTATCCTGTCCTGGTCGGCCAGCACTTCGGGCAGGTCCGCGGGCACCTCGATCGCCAGATGGATCGCCTTCTCTTGGACCCGCCTGCCCAGGGCGGACACCAGGCGGCTGACTATCTCGCACAACGCGCACGGCTTCGGCTCCAGCTTCAGTCTTCCGGATTCTATCCTCGAGAGGTCCAGGATGTCGTCGATCAGACCGGCCAGTCGCTCGGAGTCCGAATGGATTATGTTCAGAAAGTCCCTGGCATGCTCCTTGTCTTCGAGCGCCCCGTCGAGGAGCGTTTCGGCGTAGCCCTTTATGGTGGACACCGGCGTGCGCAGCTCGTGTGAGATGTTTGCCACGAAGTCCTGTCTGACTTTCTCCAGTCTCCTCAACTCTGAAATGTCGTGGAACACGAGCACCGCGCCCTCGACCCTTCCGTCCTGGACAACCGGAGTTGCGTGGACAAGCAGTGTTTTCTCCACGGGCACGACCAGCGTCAGCTCTTTGGATTCGCACCCGCCCGTGTGCTTGAGGGTTCTGTCCACGACGTCCTGGATGTCAGCGTTTCGCACGACCTCAAGCGGTTTCCTGCCCACCGGGTCGCCGCCCACGGCGAAGAGAACGCGCAGCGCCTCATTCATCAAAAGAATCGCGCCGGCGGCGTCCACGACCATCACTCCGTCAAACATGCTCATCAGCACCGTTTCCAGGCGCGTCCTGCTGGAAGCGACCTCTTGCAGCCTGAGCCTTGTCTGGTCTGACATGTGTCGGAGGGCTGGGGAAAGGTCACCCACCTCGTTCCTGGCAGTGGACGACGGGTACTTGGAGAAGTCCCCCGCCGCTATCGAGCGGGCGATGGACGACATCTCCTTGAGGGGTCTGGAAATGAGCGCGGACACGATAAGACTCATGCCGAGCGTTGCCAGAAAGACCAGGACCAGGGCACCGGCCAGGACGTGTTTCACCCTTTGCGAAATGAGCGCGATCTCGGACAACGGCATCGCGAGCCTGACGACCCCGTCGAGATTTGGGTTGTGGAACCTTGCGGCCACGTACAGCATGTCTTTCTGAAGAGTGGTGCTGAAACGCTGGCTCTCGCCCGTGTTTCGCCGCAGTGCCTCCTGAACCTCGGGTCGATAGAGGTGGTTCTCGGCCTGCCGGAGGCGCTCGCCGTCCAGCTCGGAGTCTCCCAGCACGTTTCCCTGCAGGTCGATGATGGTGACCCTCGAATGCAGGATCCGCCCGAT
>CAZMZP010000060.1:0-66469 GCA_964570935.1 uncultured bacterium | reverse complement strand
CTGAACGCCAGAAAGCACTCGACGGCCTCCGCGCGCCCCAGGGTTCGTCCGAGCCTGTCCACGAGACTCTCCAGCTTCTCTGCGTAGAGACCCTTCGTGGCCCTGGCCTTGCGGTCCCATTCGGCGGCGTATCGTTTGCTGAGGGATTCGTAGGCGTCGGCTTCGACGAGGAGGCCCACGGCCAGCGCGGCCGCAATGACGGCCTGCGTCTCCGGCCCGGCCTCCGCAGCACCGCCGTGGAGGTTTTGGACCATCCGCCAGGCGGGCTCGTCGGCGACCAGCGGGCGAAAAAGCGCCCCCGCCTGGGAGCCGAGGGCGCCGGCGTTTCTGGCCTCCCACAGTCTGAACCAGAGCTCGCAGGAGACCCTGTCAGGCAGCGTGGCCGGGCTTCTCCGCCATCCGCCGCTGCCGTCGAGATAAGTCAGCGCGGACGGCTCGTACGTTGCCAGAAGAGCCTCCGCGTCACGCAGAAGCTCCTCTATGGGAGGAAGGTTCACACGCCATGTCACGGAAATCGAGACTCGCTCTACTGTGTCAGGTTCCTGAGATCGGACTCCAGATTGGAGGGTTTCGCGATGAGAATCCACCCTTTTCCGTACGGGTCTGTGAGCATCACGGAGCTGTCCTTGGATATCGCGTCGTTGAGCACTAGGACCTTCCCGCTCACCGGCGTCCACACCTTGTGTGCGTGCCCGGCGGCGTCCGTTATCCTCACGCAGGCCTCGCCCTGGTAGCGCATTTCGCCTTCCTTGGGCAGCTCGATCGACGTGATCTTCCCTACTGCCCTAAGGAACGCGTGGTGGATGCCGGCCCTCACGTTACCGTCATTGTCGGTCACCGCCCAGGAGTTCTCCGGTATGAAGTAAAGCCCGGCCGGCGGGGTTATCGGCTTTTCGGTGCCTCCAGCCGCCGCTTTGGCATCCTGCTCCTTCTGTATGCGGCGGCTCTCGAGGGCGCGAGCCACCAGGCTGCGCAGGTCGTTCGGTGTGAACGGCTTGGGTATGTAGTCGAAGGCGCCGAACTTGATGGACTGGACCGCCGACTCTATGGAGGGATACCCGGTCACCATTATCACTCTGACGTCCTGTCTCCTGTCCTTCAACGCCTTCAGGAGGTCCAGGCCGCTCAAGCCGGGCATCATCAAGTCTGTGATCACCACGTCGTACTCAGACTCCTCCTCTTTCTTCAGAGCCTCCTCGGCGCTGAGGGCCATGTCCACGGCGTAGGCGTCTGGAGCCAGCGCTGAACCTATGCTCTTGCACACCGGCAGCTCATCGTCCACGACCAGTATTCTCGGCTTCTCTCCCATTACTTTCCCCTTCCTTCAAGGTCTAAACTCTGTCTCGGGCACCGTACTGCGCGGCTTCGGCCGCGCCCTTCCCGTTCATCATCGCTCTGATTGCGTTCTCACCCGCGAACTCGCCGGGCCCGCGTCACAGCAGCTTCCGGGCCTTGGCCTCCTTTTCGAGCTCGTCGCGGAAGTGCGGCGCGGCCACCCCGATCAGCGCGTGCGCGCGCTGGCGGAGGTTCTTTCCGTGGAGGAAGGCCACGCCGTGCTCCGTCACCACGTAGTGGACGTCGGCTCTGGTCGTCACGACGCCCGCGCCCTGTTTCAGGAAAGGCACTATCTTGGACGTGTCGCCTTCCTTGGTCGTGGCCGGCAGCGCGATTATCGGCTTTCCGCCCTTGGACTGGGCGGCGCCGCGTATGAAATCCACCTGGCCTCCGAATCCGGAATAGATCCTCGTGCCTATCGAATCGGAGCAGACCTGACCCGTCAGGTCGACCTCGACGGCGGAGTTTATGGCGACCATCCTCTCGTTCCTGGCGATGACAGTCGGGTGGTTGACGTAGTTGACCGGATGAAACTCGAAGGCGGGGTTGTCGTGCGCGTACTCGTATGCCCGCTTCGAACCGAACAGGAACGTGGCCACCGACTTCCTGGGATGAAGAGTCTTGGTGGTCCCGGTGATCACGCCCTTCTCCATCGCTTCTATTATGCCGTCTGAGACCATCTCCGTGTGTATGCCGAGGTCCTTCTTGTCGTGCATGGCCGCCAGGGCGGCGTTCGGGATTCCGCCTATCCCGAGCTGGATCGTCGAGCCGTCTTCGACCAGGTTCGCTATGTTCTGGCCGATCTTCCTGTCCACGTCGGTGATTTCCTTTATCAGAAGCTCCGGCAGCTCGCGGGAAATCTCCACTATCTTGTCCACTTCCGAAATGTGTACAAAGCAGTCCCCCAGCGTGCGCGGCATCTTGTCGTTGACCTCGGCCACCACCAGCTTCGCGGTGTCGGCCGCGGCCTTGGACGCCAGGCACTCCACGCCCAGACTCATGTACCCGTAGTCGTCAGGAGGAGACAGGTGGAGAAGAGCCACGTCCAGCTCCAGAATGCCCGAGTAGAACAGGTCGGGTATCTCATACAGAAACACCGGCACATAGTCGGCGCGGCCGTCGTTTATCGCTTTCCTGTCCGCGGGCCCCACGAACAGAGAATTGTGTCTGAAGTGGCCCTCCATCTCGGGCCTGGAGAGAGGGTCCTCTCCGAACAGAAGCACGTGTGTTATTTCAACGTCCTTCAGCTCGTCCTTGCGGCCCGCCAGGGCGCGAGTCAGCGTCAGAGGACTGGCGGCGTTTCCGCTGACGTACACCCTGTCGCCGCTCTTCACCACCGAGACGGCGTCCTGGAGCGAGCATATCTTCTTCCGGTAATCGTCGCCGTGGCTCATAAATCGGTCTCCCCCTGTGTGCGCTGCTTCACCATTCTACCGGAGACGGGCGCGGTTTTCACCCGGAGCCACTGTCCCCGAATGCGCGGGCAGCTGCACCGTGAAGGTCGCACCCTTCCCCACTTCGCTGCGGACGCGGATCTCTCCGCCGTGCTGTTCGACTATCCCGTAGCTCACGGCCAGCCCCAGGCCGGTGCCCTTGGTTCCCTTGGTCGTGTAGAACGGGTCGAATATCTTTCCGAGATGCTCCTTGGCGATGCCGCTCCCCGTGTCGGCGAACTCGACTTCCGCGAAATGCCTGCCCTTCGACATCCGCGTGGATATGCTCAGAGTGCCGCCGTCGTCGTGCATGGCGTCGATCGCGTTCAGAATGATGTTCGTGAACACCTGGGCGATCTTGTTGGCGTCTATCATTATCTCTGGCAGCTCCGGGTCCAGGTCCAGGTCCACGTTAACCCTGTGAAGGAGTATCTGGCTCCTCATCAGGGTGAGGGTCCTGTTGACGACCTCGTTCAAGTCGGCCGGGCCCTTCCTGGGCGCAGTCTGACGGGAGAATTCGAGCAGGCCTCTGACTATCGTGCTGCATCTGTTCGTCTCGTCCATGATGAGCTTGAGGTTCTCAGCGCACTGTTCGTCGGCCTGGAGGCGTTCCTCCATCAGGTGACTGTTTATGAGAATGGACGTCAGCGGGTTGTTGATCTCGTGGGCGATGCCGGCCGCCATCCTCCCCAGGGAGCTCAGCTTCTCGGACCGCACGAGCTGGTCCTGCGCGTCCTTCAGCTCCTCCGTCTTGTCCCTGACCTTGTCCTCAAGAGTCTTCGTGAGCGTGTGGTAGTTCTCGGTCGCTTTCTCGAGCTCGGCCGTCATCTTGTTGAAGGATTCTGTGAGTTCGCCGACTTCGTCATGGGACCTGGTCGGCACCCTGTGAGTGAGGTCGCCGGCGGCCACCTTCCTGGTGGCGAACAGCAGATCCTTGACCGGCCGGACAACGTTCATCGTGATGAAATACCCGATCAGGAACAGCACGGCCGCGGTCGACAGGGCGATGAGCAGAAAAGTGTATACGACCCGGTGTCTGAGGTCGACGTACGGCGCCTCCAGGGTGCCGACGTACAGCATCCCGATGACCTTGCCCTTCAAATTGCGAATGGGCTCGTACGCGGATATGTGCCATTCGTTCACCACGAAGGCCCGCCCGACCCAGGGCACGCCCTTCTCTATCACCTGGTCGTAGACTTCCTCCGAGACCCTCGTCCCGACTGCCCTGGTCCCTTCGGACGTGATCACGTTCGTGGATATGCGCAGGTCTCCCTGAAACAGGGTGACCGTGCCCACGTCCCGGCCCTTGTACGTCTCCCCCCTGTAGACAATGTCCCTGACCTTGTCCACTATGTCCGAGCTCTGGTTGAGCAGCTTCGCGCCGTACAGCACGCCGACGAGGCTGCCGTCATAGTCCAGTATGGGAGCTGCGGCCTTCATGACCATTCCGGAGGTCTCCTCCGTCTCGGGCGTCGGCCGCGACATCGGCGTGGCCACGAGCTTCATCCGGGCCCTGTCGGCCAGGTCCCTGCCCTCTTTGAGCAGCTCCTTTCTGGACACGATCTCCGTCCCGGCCGCCTCTTTCTTGCGGGCTATGGCAGCGCCCACGACGTCGTCCCGCGCCTGGCTGTCGCCCGCGAGCCTGGGGTTCCTCGCCCTGAAGATGACGACCCCGTTCTTGTCAGTGATGCAGAGTATGTCCAGCCCCTCATTCTTCCTGACCACCCGGAGCTCGTCCTTCATGGGCTCCACGTAGCCAGTCACTATGGCCTCCCGCACCGCGCACTTCACCGCCGCCAGGCGCACGGCGCCCTGCACCTCGTCAAGCTTGTCCAGGTAGGTTTCACGGGCCGAGTTGATGTCTATCTGCACCTTGTCCTGGGCCTGTCTGACTATCTCGTCGCCTATCAGGCGGACTCCGACCCACGACGTGACCAGGACGTTGATCACGACCACTGTGAGGAAACTTATGATGAGTTTGGTTCTCATCGCGCCGCGGCATCTCTCCTTCGGGCCAGCTGGGGGTTCCGAATCATGACCCCGCAATCCAAACCGAACATCCTAGCAGTTTTGGACTTGGCCCGCCACACAATACAGCTTCCGGCGGAAAACGTCGAGGGCCGCGCCGCCTGCCGTGATACCACAGCTTCAGTCGGCACGGCCCTCAAGCCCGGGCGTTTACCGGAAGGGATCTTCGCCCTGCTACTTTATCCCCAGCTGCCAACACACGAAGCTCATCTCGTCCACCGTGTCCTCTATCAACTTACCGAGAGGCCGGCCGCCCGAGTGTCCCAGCTTCGTGTCGTAGATCAGCATGATCGGCGCGTTCGACCCGGAGTCGGCCTGTAGCAGTGCCGTCATCTTGCGCGCGTGGAGCGGCGCCACGCGAGTGTCGGAGTCACCGGTGATGAAGAGCGTCGCCGGGTACTTCACGCCCTTCTTCGCGTTGTGGTAAGGCGAGTACGCGTAGATGTACCTGAACTGCTCCGGGTTGTCAGCCGAACCGTACTCGGACACCCAAAACGGCCCCATCAAGAACTTCTGGTAGCGCAGCATGTCCAGCAGAGGGTACGTGCACACCACGGCCTTGAACAGGTCCGGCCGCTGGACGAGGGCGGCGCCCACCAGCAGGCCCCCGTTACTGCCGCCTGTGATGGCCAGCCTGGAGCTGTTGGTGTACTTGTTCGCGATGAGCCACTCGGCCGCGGCGATGAAGTCATCGAACACGTTCTGCTTTTTCTCGAACATCCCGGCCTTGTGCCACTGCTCACCGAATTCGCCGCCGCCGCGCAGGTTCGGCATCGCCCCCACGGCTCCCATTTCGGCCCAAGTCACGAACACAGAGCTGAAGTACGGCGTCGTGCTGGTGTTGAACCCGCCGTAACCGGTCATGACCACGGGGTTGTTACCGTCCAGCTTGAGGCCTTTCTTGTACACGAGGAACATCGGGACCTTTGTGCCATCTTTCGACGTGTACCAAACCTGCTTGACTTCCAGCTTGTCGGTGTCGACCGGGACGTTCAGCTTGGCCCAGACCTCCTGGTTCCCGTTCTTGACGTCGTAGCGGTAGATGGCAGTCGGCACGTGGAAAGACGTGAATAAGTAGAACGCTTCGCTGCTGGCCCACTGGCCGTTCATGCCGCTCACGCTGCCGAGCGTGGGGAGTGCTATCTCGCGCACGAACTTCCCGTCCGGCTCGAACACCTTCACTTTGGACACCACGTTGTCCAGGTAGTTGATGAAAAGGCGCCCTCCGGCGAGCGACATCGCCTCCATGGTCGCCTTGCCCTCGGGTACGATCTCCTTCCAGTTCTCCTTCGCCGGGTTCTTGGTGTCCACGCACAGAACGCGGCCGTTGGAAGCGTTCCAGTTGGTTAGCATGAAGATCTTGTCCCCGCCCACCTGCGGCTCGAAGCGTGCGTCGACGTCGTCCACGACTGTCTGGAAGGGTCCGTTCGCAACGAGGTCCTTGAAGAAAACGTCGGTCTTCTGGCCGGCCGAACCGTACCAAACGACTGCCAGCAGATACCGGCCGTCCTCCGAGACACCGACACTCACACCGGTCTCGGGCCCGTAGCCCTCTCCAAATATCTGAGGGTCGGCCGCCGGGTCCGTGCCCATGGCGTGGTAATAGACTCTGCACCCCTCCGGCAGGTAGCGGGAGTAGTACATCCCAGACTTGTCCGGCAGCAGCGAGACGCCCATGTACACTGCCTTGGGAAGCGAGTCGGGGAGGTCGGCCCCGGCGTCCACATCGAACAGCCTCACTCTTTCTTCGTCCTGTCCTCCTTCACGGACGCCGTAAAGGAGGACCTTCCCGTCCGGAGTAACGTCGTACATGTCAACACTCACCGATTTGTCGGCGCTCATGGAGTGAGGGTCGATGAGGACCTTTTCCTGCCCCTTCAGCCCCTCACGCATGTATATGACGTACAGGTCCTGGTCGGCGAGTCTCTTGCTGAAGAAATACCGTCCGTTGCGAGCCAGAGGCGCCGCAATGCGGTCGGTCCTCATCAGCTCCGTCAGACGCTTCCTGACCTTGTCTCTCGAGGGCAGGGGGTCGAGAAACGAATGGGCGTACGAGTTCTGGGCGTCTATCCAGGCCCTCGTGTCAGGACTGTTCTGGTCCTCCAGCCACCGGTAGGGATCGGGTATCACGACCGCGTGAAGAGTGTCCGCGAAGTCGTCCCTGCGGGTCTCGGGAGGAGCCGCGTAGGCAGGTGAGGCCGGCGGCCTCTCTTGAGACAGCGCCGCGCCCGCCGGGAGAAGTCCCGGCAGGAGAATCAGAGCAAGCCAGAGGCCGAGGCTCGCAAGCGAGCTCCAGCGCTTCCGACAGTCCGCAATCTGCATCGAATAGGCATTACCCATCTTGAGACCTCCTGTCCCTGCAAGAAACGTCCCTGCACGAAAAAAGATGTGGCCACTTGCCCAGGCCCGGATGCAACAATCCCCCGAGAGCAGCCACAGCATCTGTTACGTCAGACTTCACCCCTTTGTTTCAGCCGAGAAGCGTATCACAGCGCACGTGTTCAGTCTAACTCCAAATGCGGCTTCCGGCCGGGGATTCTTGGGTTGCCCGGACAGCCGGCAGTTGCTAGACTGACAAGGCCCGCAGACTCAGAGCCACATTGAGCCATGGAAGCGAGGATCGCAGAATGAGAGGAAAGTCCTGCGTCAGAACAGCCCTTTTGTGCTGCCCGTTCTTTGTCCTTCTTGCCCTGGAGCCCTCCGGCGCGCACTCACAGACGA
This sequence comes from uncultured bacterium, assembly GCA_964570935.1. Classification (GTDB taxonomy): domain Bacteria; phylum Eisenbacteria; class RBG-16-71-46; order JAFGJU01; family JAFGJU01; genus JAFGJU01. Next base: position 58,952 of record CAZMZP010000060.1, on the reverse strand, counting down.
TACTCGTGGCGTCCGGGTCAACATGGAAGTACCTCGACAACGGGTCCAACCAGGGCGTCGCATGGAGGGACCCGGGGTTTGACGACACGGGCTGGCTCTCGGGACCGGCACAGTTGGGGTACGGCGACGGCGACGAGGCCACGACCGTGAGCTACGGCCCCGACCCGAATCACAAGTACGTCACGACCTACTTCAGACATCACTTCAGCGTCCCGGACCCGTCGTCGTTCGGCGGCCTGCTGGTGAGGCTGCTCCGCGACGACGGCGCGGTGGTCTACCTGAACGGCGCTGAGGTCTGCAGGTCCAACATGCCCTCGGTGCCGATCAACTACCAGACCCTGGCTTCGTCGGCTGTGTCGGGCGCCGGCGAGTACACTTTCTACGATTATCCGGTCGACCCCGCCCTTCTTGAGACGGGCGGCAACGTGTTGGCCGTGGAAGTCCATCAGTCCGGCGTGACGAGCTCGGACCTCAGCTTTGACCTCGAGCTTGCGACCACCGGCCTCTTCCGTAAGGCGCCCTACCTGACGTTCAGCGGCGACACAGCGGAGATGAAGGTGCACTGGCAGCTCCGGAGCACCCGCCAGTGCGAGATATCCTGGGGACTGGACACCCTGTGTTCGTCCGGAAGCGCGCTCACCGGCGAGTACGGGACGGACCACCAGCATTCGTACACAATCACCGGCCTGACCCCGGCCGCCAAGCATCATTATCGGGTGGTGGCAGGCGAGGACACTCTTTCCGGCTCCTTCCGGTCGCCTCCGTCCGCGGACGCCGACAGTCTCAAGTTCTTTGCCTACGGAGACACCCGCACATATCCGCTGGACCACGACCAGGTCGCGGCCGCCATGATGGCCGAATGCCAGACAGACCCGGAATTCCAGACGTTAGCGGTGTCAGTCGGCGACCTGGTGTCGAACGGCGACGTCGAGGCCTACTGGGACGCGGAGCTGTTCGACCCGGATTACCCCGGCATACGCTCGATGCTCGCGCAGCTGCCTTACCAGGTGGCCATGGGTAACCACGAGGAATCGGGCGTGCTGTTCGCCAAGTACTTTCCTTATCCTTTCGCGGGCGGCAGATACTGGTCCTTCGACTACGGCCCGGCGCATTTCGCCATGGTGGACCAGTACACGGCCTACGGTCCGGGCTCCGCTCAGCTTGCCTGGCTGGAGAACGACCTGGCCTCGACGGAGAAGCCGTGGCGGTTTGTCTGTCTGCACGAGCCCGGATGGTCGGCCGGAGGCAACCACGAGAACGACGCCGCCGTGCAGGCTTACGTTCAGCCGCTGTGTGAGGAGTACGGAGTGGCCGTGTTGTTCGGCGGGCACAACCACTACTACGCGCGCTGCGAGGTGAACGGCGTGCAGCACGTGACGACCGGCGGCGGAGGCGCTCCCCTGTACGCTCCCGACACGACCTACCCGTACGTGGTGGCGGCCGAGAAGGTCCTTCACTACTGCAAGGTCGAAATCAACCGCAACGTGCTGACTTTCGCGGCGCTGACGCCCGGCGGCGAGACGATAGATGCTTTCACGCTCGTCCAGACGCCGATAGGAGTCGGCGACGACCGCGGTTCCGGAAAGGACGCCGGCAGGGTCCTCAACGGAGCGTTGGACCTCCGCGTCACGTATCCGAATCCATTCAACTCATCACTGCGCCTCACGTTCAGTCTTGGGGAGCCGGCCGGAGTCCTGCTTCGCATTTTCAGTGTGGACGGAAGACTCGTCCGCACGCTAGTAGCGAAGACGCTCGGCCCAGGGGACCATGAAATGGCATGGGACGGCCTCGACGACGGGGGCCTCGAGGCGGCTTCGGGCATATATGTTTGTAGGGTGGACGCGGGCGGCAGGAGCTCGGCCGGCACGGTGGTCCTTCTGCGGTGACTCGAGGGGGTAGCTCGTGAGAACGCTGATTGCTCCCGCGCTTGTCACGCTCACACTCTTGTCCGGTTGCACACGGACCTGGAACTACGACGGCCCGAGCAAGCACGAGCCGGGGGGACCGGTCGCCCCGTCCTCTACCTGTCAGCCGTGTCACGAGAGAGAATTCGACTCGTGGAAGAACTCCAAGCACGCCAAATCGTCGCTCATGTCGCGCGTGAGGCCGGGGCAATCGCGCGAGTGCGGAGCCTGCCACGAAAACTCCCTCGCACACTTGGAGGACCCGGAGTCGGGCGTTCCGTCGAATCCTTCACGCATGGACAAGGCCGGGCAGAACGCCGTGTGCGGGAAGTGCCATTTCGACCAGGACGTCCTCGGAAGGCGCACCGTGAACCCCAGGGACAGGCACGGTCTCCTGACAAGCGCCGGGTTCGAAGGCCACAGGAAGCAGTTGTCGTGTCTTGAGTGCCATTCCGGGCACTCGGGCAAGGCGGAAATGCTGACCGGCGCCAGGGCGCACGTTTGCTTCCGGTGCCACAAGACCGCCATCGTGACCATGGGCGTGTTCCAGCCGGTGAACTACCTCACGTTTGGGAAGGCGTGTCAGGCCTGCCACACCATTCACGGAGGCTCCATGGTGTCTAAGACCGCACGCATGAGCGTGGGTGTTTGCGTGGTGTGCCATTTCGGCGGCATCGCCTTGATGGGCGGTGGAGACTAGGACCGACCAGGCAAACCTACGCCAGCGTCACCATCACTATGCCCGCGATCGCGAGGCCAGTCGCAATCAACTTCCTGCCGGTGAACGACTCCTTCAGGAATACGGACGCCAGGATGAGGATGTAGATGGAGCTGGTCTGGTTCAGGATGGCCGCCGGACCGGCGTCGGTGTACTTCATCCCGGCAATCCAGAATATGAGGGCAAAGTAGGAGCCCAGCAGTGTGGCCGGCACGGCGTGTCTCCACGCTCGTGACGGTCTGAAGAATGAGAACGTGGTGCGGCGGCCGGGCAGGGCCAGCGCCACCACCACCATCGCGACGAGGGCGCCGATCTGCCGCATCGTCGTGGCCCACAGAACAGGCGAGTGATTCAGCACCGGTTTCGCGATGACGATCCCCAACCCCACCGTGGCCATGGACAGAACGCCGTAGACGCTCCCGACCAGGATCTGCCGCTTCGTCACCCCCGCGGGCGGCTCGTGCCGGGCCGCAATCAGGACTCCGCCTATGACCAGCACCATCCCTGCCGACTGCCACGGCCCCAGTCTCTCGCCCAGAAGCATGAACGCGAACAGTACGACGCCGGGCGCGTACAGACAGTCTATGATGGCCATTATGCCGGCGCCCACCCTGTTCAGAGCCATCAGGAACAGAGTGTCCGAGATGGCTATGGCTATGATTCCGCTCGCGAAGAGGACGAGGTAGTCGCTGAGCGGCGCCGGTCTGAGTACTTCCTGCCCCGCCACCACCATCGTCAGCAGCAGCGCCGCACTCGAGAACACCACCCTGAAGACGTTGAGCGCGAACGGAGGTATCGTCTCGCCGGACCATTTCAGGAAGATGACCGCCGAGGCCCACATTATTGCGGTCAGCAGAGCATACAGTTCACCCATATCGCAGTATTGTAGCTCTCCCGCGCCGGAAAGTGAACCGAGGATTAGCGGTGAGGGCGGGTCCGCACTGCGGCTGCAGTCGGGGCGCGTGACACTCCATCGAAAACCGGGAGAGCGAAGTCGTGGGTCGCAGGAAACTTTTGTTGACATTTCGGTCGAAACGGGTTCTACTGCGTGTCGGAAGACGAACCTACTAGGGCAAGATGCAGGAGTTACAATGAAACTGACGCTGATCTCACCGGTCTTCAATCGCCATTTTGGACTGACCACTCAAAAGATCTTCGCGTTTCCTCCGTTGAACCTCCCGATTGTGGCTTCCCTGACTCCTCCGAACGTGGACGTCGAATTGGTCGACGAGAACGTGGAGCACTGGGACTACGACGAGAAGATGGCCGACCTCGTCGGCATCACCGCGATGACTGCACAGGCGCCCCGCGCCTACGAAATCGCGGCGGAGATGAGAAAGCGGGGGGCAAAGGTGGTGCTGGGCGGCATCCATCCAACGACTCTCCCCCAGGAGGCGGCCCTGCACGCCGACGCGGTGGTTGTCGGAGAGGCCGAGTCTATTTGGCCGCAGGTGTTTGAGGATTTCAGCAAGAACAGGCTCCAGAAAATCTACAACCAGGCAACGAGGCCCTCTCTCAAGAATCTGCCCCTGCCCAGAAGGGACTTGTTCAACAGGGATGGCTATCTCTTCAAGAACACGATCCAGGTTTTCAGGGGATGCAAGTTCAGCTGCAGTTTCTGTTCTGTGTGGCGTTTCTTCGGTCGCAGTTACAGGATGAGACCGCTCGACGAAGTGATGGCTGAGATCGAGCTCTTGAAGAGCAAGACGAACGGCATGTGCTTCCTCGGGTTCCTCGACGACAACATCGTAGGAGATGAACGTTACTCTACAGAATTGTTCCGGAGACTAATACCGCAGAAGATCATCTGGGCCGGACAGGCCACGCTGGACGTAGTGGACATGCCGGGCATGGTGCCGTTGATGCGAAAGAGCGGATGCCGGGCTCTCTTCATCGGATTCGAGTCGTCCAACCCTGACTCGCTCAAGGAGGCAAAGAAGAAGTGGCTTCACCCGGACGAGTTCCGTAACAAGATAAAGATACTCCACGACCACGGCATAATGGTCGAGGGCGCGTTCATAGTGGGTTTCGACTCCGACGAGCACACGGTGTTCGAGGAGACCGTTGAATTCGCGGACAGAATCGGAGTCGACGCGGCGCAGTTCAGCATACTGACTCCTTTCCCCGGCACCGACCACTATCAGAGGCTCGAGAGCGAGGGCAGGATCTTTGACCGCGACTGGAGCAAGTACGGTGTGGACGAAGTGGTGTACCAGCCCAAGAGGATGTCACCGGAGAGACTCCAGGAAGGTTATCACTGGGCGTGGAGAGAGTTCTACTCCAGACGGAAGATAGCAAAGCGCGTGCTGCGGGCATACCAGAACTGGAAGAGCATGATTCCGCTTCTTGTCTTCCAGACCCAGTACAGAACACTCATGCGCCACCGCGAGGCAATTAGGACGAAGCTCGCGGCCGGCATCCCGACTATTCCCAAAATCGTGCACGGGGTGGGACGCTAGGGTCGGAACCCGCGTCCCGGCGGCCTCGTTCCAGCCAGACGGGGTGCGAGCAGGATCCGGTCCAGGACAAGGGCGACACAGACAACCAGCCCGGCGGTGATGATCGCACCTGTTTCGTAATGCGCTCCTACGTCCGGGCGCCAGAGAGAAGCCGGCAGTTCGACGACCTGGCGCAACAGCTGCCCGAACGCGCTCACGACCCCGCTCGCGCCGGGACCGACGCCTCCCACGTTCACAAACACCAACACCGCGGCTGCCAACACGACTGCTATCGCTCCTCCCGTGACAACCGTGTCCGACAGGCCCGCAGCGTGCGCGCGGCCCTCCCGTTCGATGCCCGGGGCAGTCGCCCCCACCGAGACGCGGGTCGGATCGCACACGTGGCTCTCGTCCGCCAGAGCCGCGTACAGCGTCCTGTACTCCTCACAAACTGTTCGGCAGACGGGGCATCGCCCCAGATGATCGGCCGCGCGACCCGCATCCGCCGCCGCGCCGCCGTCGAGGTAGGCCTGGATTTCTTCGTCTCTGAGGTGGTTCACGGCCGCAGTTCCTCCTCGCTGTATTTCTTCATGAGTCTCTGCCTGAGCCGCCTTCTTGCCCTGAAGAGATAGCTCTTCACCGTGCCCTCAGGCAGGTTCATCACTTCTCCTATCTCGCGGTAATTCATGTCTTCCAGATGAAAGAGCGTCAGGATCGTCCTGAAGTGGGGCGGCAGCGTTCGAATCTCCGCCTCCAGCAGCCCGGCAAGGTCTTCGCTCTGGGCGCACTCATCAGGACGCACGCGTGTCGCCGGCAAGGTTTCGACACCGCGGTCGTCTCCCGGGAGGTCGTCAATCAGCACCTCTCTCTTCTTCTGAAGATAGTTGATGCACGTGTTGTACGCGATCCTGGCAATCCAGGTGGACGCCTTCGACTCGCGCCTAAAACCAGGGAATCCCTGGCAGACTCTGAGGAAGACCTCCTGGCAGACGTCCTCGGCGTCCGCCCTCCCGCCTATAGTCCGGTAGACGATGTGAGTCACGAGAGGCCTGTGCCTCGTGACAAGGGATTCCAACGTCGTCGAGTCCCCTTCCGCCATGTCTTCGACGAGGATAACGCTTCCGGCGAGACGTGCACGTGTTGCTGAGCTCATGCTCTTAGTATCCACCTCTTGTATGACAGGCGAGCCGGGAGAATGTTACACGTTTTTGGGCGGTACAGTCACTGCCAAAGAGTGCAACATTTCTCCGCTTCCATTGTCTGATGCACACGAGAGCCGTCAACCGACAACCGGACCACCGGGAAAGGAGAATACGATGGAAGTCCTGGCGCCACTGGTAGTGGGGATAGCGTTCTTCATCACGATCGTTCTGATCATTAAGACCGTGTTCGACAGCAGGATCAAGCGTCAGCTGATCGAGAAGGGGGTCGTGGACGACAAACTTAGGTCCCTTTTCGAGGAGAGTCCTGAGCTGCGCGTGCTTTCGGTTCTTAAGTGGGCGTTCGTGATGATAGGAATAGGGCTGGGTATCCTGGCCGGGCGGCTTGCTCCTCCGGACCTGACGCGGGAGTACATGATGGCCGCCATGTTCATCTTCACGGGTGTGGGTCTGGTCCTGTACTACGTGATTGCCAGGTACACGATAAGGCGAAAATGAGGCCGGGCTCCAAGAAGACTGCGCCTAGAGCGGGGCGGCCGCACTGACTCGGCCGCCCTGCTGCGCTTGATGGTCACAGCCGCCTACTTCAGCAGCGTTATCTTGTGAGCTTTCACGCGGCCGCCCACGTTCAGGCTGATTAGATACACCCCGGAGGCCACGGCTCGGCCCTCGGCGTTTCGACCATCCCACGTCGTCGAGTGCTCACCCGCCGGCATCACCTCATTGACCAGCGTTGCCAACAGGCGCCCTTCCGTGTCATAGACGCCGAGACGGACGAGGCCCGGCTCAGTCATGGAGTATTCGATCGTTGCCAGCGGATTGAATGGGTTGGGGTAGCCGGGCATCAGCTCGAACTGAAGCCGGAGCGGCGCGTTCCCCGAAGGCACTCCCACGTGCGGCACCGGGTCCACGGTGATGCCGTACGACGCACCGATCCCGGAGGTGATGACAGGCTGAATCCCCGTGCCGTCCAGGTTCGCGCGACGGATCCGTCCGCTCGTTTCGCCTAGGTCCGTGAAGTACATCTTGCCAGCAGTCAGGTCAAGTGCGAGACCCACAGGAGAGTTGAGGTCGGTCGTTATGAGATCCTCGACGTTCGAGCCGTCAAGGTCCGCGCGCTGGATCTTGAGCGTACCCAGGTCGGTCCAGTACATCTTGCCCGAGCCAAGGTCGAGGGCCACGTACATGGGCGCAGTCAGCCCCACTGTGACCAGATTCTCCACGTTGGTGCCGTTGAGGTTCGCCCTCCGGATGCTGCCGGTTAACGCGTCGTCTCCCCAGTACATTTTCTCCGCATCAAGGTCCAGGGTAATGCCGTTGGGGTGGCTGAGTCCCGTGGTGATGAGGTCCTCAATGCCGGAGCCGTCCAGGTTGGCCCGCCGGATCTTGTTGGCTGAAAACTCGGTCCAGTACATCTTCTTGATGCCGCCGGGCCTCAAGTCGAGGGCCAGCCCGAAGGGGCCTTGCAGTCCGGTGACGAGCGTCTCCACTTCAGTCCCGTTCATGTTGGCCCGCTTGATCCATGACGTCGCAGTGACCCAGTCGGTCCAATACATCTTGCCTTGCGTGGTGTCCAGGCAGATGGCGGCCGCCGCCTCCAGACCGGTCGTGACCAACTCCTGTATGCCGGTACCGTCGAGGTTGGCGCGCCGGATCTTGTTGTGCCCGGTGTCGGTCCAGTACATCTTCTGGGCGTAAGCGGCCGAAGTCGCCAGAGCCAGCGAAAGAGCCAGAGCCACTGCTGCGAGACGCGTTTTCATAGATGTGCCCCCCTTGTTGTGTTGGCGGAACAGAGCAAGTCGCTCCCGGTCTGCGGGGTCGTTCAGCAAATCAGACTAATCTTAGCACCTCCCTGGCCTCCTGCAAGTCCGGAGTGTCGAATCCCTCGGTGAACCAACCATAGACCGCCGGCAGCAGCGCGCGTGCCTCCTCTTGCCTGCCCTGCTTTATCCACAGGCGGCACAGGCTGATGGTGGTCCGAAGCTCCCAGGACCTGGCGTTCTGTCTTCGGGAGACGTCGAGAGCCTCCAGGAAGCACTTCTCGGCCTGGGCCTCTGCTCCCGACCCAACGCCCGCCCCTGCCCCTGCCTCCGACCCCCGCCTCATCAGCAAGAGCTCGCCCTTCAATCGATTGAGCTCGGGTTCCATGTAGCGCTCGTCGAACCTCCGCATCAGCTCCATTGCTTCCGATACTGCTGACAGACCCTGCTCGGTCTCGCCGACCTTTCTGCATGCGTCGGCCACTCGCGTCAGCAGGCGCGTGAGGCAGGTCTCCGTGCCCGTGCCCCGCATCATGGCGAGGCCACGCCGCATCTCCGCTATCCCCTCGGCGGTCCGTCCTTCCAGAGTCCATCTCTCTCCGCGATAGAAGACGCCGTGCCCCTCCCAGTACACAAAGCGCTTCTCGGCCGCCAGAGGAATCAGCTCATCCGTGTAGGCCTTGATTGAATCGGGGTCAAGCAGGAACCAGTGCAGCTCGCAGCCGATTGTCAGGGCGAACGCCAGAGTGAACGGATGCCCCAATCCGCGCGCGACGGCAACCGACTCCTTGCCCCACTTGAGAGCCGTATCGGGAAAGCCCAGAAACCACTGCAACAGACTCCCGAACGCCAACGCCATCACTCCGAAATCGTATCCGTACAGGTAGGCCCAGTGGCCGTGCTTCCCGGGGTCGTAGAACTCGACCATCCGCTCCGCGCATTCCCGCGCCTTATCGAATTCCGCCACATTGAGCAGAGACCAGACCTGCGTGTAGTGGACGATGGCGTCCAGCGCTGGGTCACCGGCCTTCGCCGCCATCGCGCGCAGCTGTTCCCCGATCTCGAGCGACGTTCTGTACTCCGGCACCGTCGCGTAGTAGGTCGAGAGCTGAGCGAGCGCTTCGAACGACTTCGGCGTGGCCCCGAGCACCTGGCAGAGACAGCGAGCTCTGGCCGTCGCCTCACCGAGTTCGGGCGCGGCGAAGCCCTTGGACGCCTGCCAGGGCGGTACGAGGGCGAGCTGGAGAGTGAGCTCTTTCTCCGCGCGCTCGGGGGATTCCGGCAGCGTCTGAAGGAGCTCCAGCGCCCTGTTGAAGTGCGCTATCGCTTCCTGGTTGGCGGACACCCTCACCGCCCGCTTCCCGGCGAGCAGAAGATACTCGACCGCCTTCTCTGCCATGCCGGCTTCCTGGAAATGGCGGGCCAGGCGTACGGCGATGTCCTCGGCCTGCTGTCCGTACAGCGACTCGAGCCTGTTGCCGATTTGTTCGTGAAGGTGCGACCGTTCGATTTCGTCGAGACTGTTGTAGAGGTATTTCTGAAAGAGAATGTGCTGAAATTTGTACAAGGACAACCGCTGCGCACCCACCCGTTTCACGCCTCTCGCGCTCACCAGACGATGGCGCCTGTCCAGCTCTCCGCTCAGAAGGCGCACGATCTCTCCTGTTTCACGCTGCAGCGCCGCGGCCAACACTTCCGCGGTGAACTCATCGCCCTCCACGCTGGCCAGCGTTATCACGCTTCTGAGCTCCTCTGACAGCCGGCTTACGCGTTCTTCGATGACTGCGTCGATGCGCGCGGGGAGCGCCTCCCAGTTGAGCCTCGACCCCTCCACCCATCGCCCCTGGTCGTCCCTGACCAGCATGGCCTGGTCTTGCATGCCACGGAGCAGCTCGATCGTGAACAGCGCGTGCCCTCTTGTGTGCCCGAAAAGGGTGCCGCGGAAATCGTCGCCCAGACGGTTGGGCTGGCTGTCAAGATAGGCGTCCACGAAATCCCGATCCTCGGCCTGCCCCACCCGCACCTCGGCTTCTCCGAATAAGCGCGTGAGCTCGTTGACCACTGAGACCAGCTGCCGGCCGACTCCGTCCTGTCTCTGCGCCACCTCCGCAGGCCTGTAAGAGCCCATAACCATGATGCGGTGTCCCTCTATCTGCCTTCCCAGGTGGAACAACAGGCCGACCGAGCCCGCGTCGGCCCACTGGAGATCCTCCACGAACAGAAGCAGAGCGTTTTCTCGGGCCAGCGTGCGCAGCATTCTCGTGTACTGCTCGAAGAGGTTGCCCTGCTGAATGGTGGAATCCGCGGGGACAGAGGCGTGGCGTTCCACGAGTTTCTTGAGCCGCGGCAGCCACGCCGCTCTGCCAGACGAGAAGACGGCGGCCCGCGACACGAGTCTCGCGCCTGACACGAACGTGTCAATCAGGTCGGGATAGGAGTCCACCAGCGTCTGGACGGATAACGGCACGAGGTTCCACAGCTTCGCGGCGTGCTCGACGGAGATCGAGCCCGCGGCACACGCGGCCTCCACGTCTCCGGTGAGAAGGCCCAGCATCTCGCGGAAAGGCAGGTAAGGGTCGCCGATTCCGGTATGCGCGTTGCAGCTTCCGCCAGCGACGATCAGCCCGGGATGGGCCTCCTGGGCGCGCCTGGCGAACTCCGCCAGCAGGGCCGTCTTGCCGCCGCCGGCTTCTCCGGTCAGAAACACGACCCTTCCCCGGCGCGAGAGCGCTGCGCCGAGCGCACTTCTCAACCGCTCGAGCTCGGGCTCTCTGGCCACAAACACGGGCCTGCGTATCTCGGCGCAGGGCTGCCGCAGTCCCTGTGGCAGAGGTGTTTGCGCTGTCGAGCGCGTCTGGGATGATGGGCGTTGCCCTGCTCCCTCGGTCAGAGGAGAGCGCTCGGGACCGGAAGCCTGCGCGGACGCATCAAGCGCGAGCTCCTGCGCGAGTGCCGTCAGGTCGGCCAGCATCTCCTCGGCGCTCTGGTAGCGCTCGTCCAAGCTCTTGGCCATGGCCCTCATGATTACTTGTTCCAACGCCCAGGGCACATTAGTCCTGACACTCGTCATCGGCCGCGGCTCTTCGTTCAATATGGAATACACCAGCGCCTGTTCATACTCACTCTTGAACGGACGCTCGCCGGTCAGCATCTCGTACAGCACGACGCCCAAGGACCAAATGTCGGTGCGCTGGTCAACCGCGTCCCCGCGCGCCTGCTCGGGAGACATGTATGCGGGCGTGCCCACGGTCATTCCGGCTCTCGTTAGCACCGAGCGTCCCGCCGGCTTGGCCAGGCCGAAATCAACAATCTTCACCGTGCCGTCGTCAGACACGATGATGTTGCCGGGCTTGACGTCTCTGTGAACGACGCCCTTCGCGTGTGCCCTGGCGAGCCCCCGGGCAGTCTGGGCGGCGATGCTCACTGCCTCTTCCAGTCTGAGTGGCCCGCGCTCGAGTCTCTTCTTCAGCGACTCGCCTTCGCAGCAGGCCATGGCTATGAACATCTGGCCGTCGGCGCTGGTGCCAATCTCATGGACTGTGCAGATGTTGGGATGGTCGAGACCTGAGGCGGCCTGAGCCTCACGCACGAAGCGACCCTGGGCCTCCTGGTCGCCGGTCAGGTCGGAAGGCAGAAACTTGAGCGCGACTGTGCGTTTGAGCTTCGTGTCCTCGGCCCTGTAGACGGCTCCCATGCCGCCCTCGCCGAGCTTGGACAGGATGCGGTAGTGGGAGATTGTCGCACCAGGCTTGTACACGAGCCTCCTCAACGTGGCAGGGTCAATTCTCCAATGGTTACGCCAAAAACTGAAAGCAGAACTATGCCCGTCAGACAGCGCTCTCCAGTCGCGGCACACGGGCTACTGCGGCTCAGGTTCTGCCCTTCAACCGTGCCAGTCTGGCTCTTGCGTCTTCCACTTCGGCGATTCCCGGGTCCGCGTCTTTGAGGATTTCCAGGAAGTCCTGGTACTGTTGGATGGCCTTGTCCCTCCAGCCCGATTTTTCGTACGCAAGCCCCAGAAGGTAGTGCGCGTTTCTGATCAGAATCGGGTTCCATGGGCCGACGTAAGTCGAGACTTGCCGCTCCAGAACACCGACCGCCTCTCCAACTCTGTTCGATTCCAGATAGGCCTGCGCCAGGAGAATCCTCCAGGGCTTGTGGGTAGCACTGAGACCGGCAACTCCGTTTTCCAGATGAACGACGGCGTAGGACGGATTCCCTTTGGCAAGCTCTATGGCGCCGAGCGCTCGCCAGTAGGCTTGCATGGAGGGCAGGTCGCTCGTACCGATGTCTCTCTTCAAGCCATCGGCCGCTTCCAGAGCTCTTGGCACATTCCCGGACTTTGACAGGAAGTACACGTAGAGGTCCCGATCGTGCACGGGAAAGTCGAGACGGTTCTTTCTCGAGATCTGCAAGGCCGCCTCCGCGTCGATCATGGCCAGAACGCCCCTCTTCTGCTCCAGATGGATGATTGCCCTCATAACGTGCTTGAAGACGACGGGGTTGCTCTCAACCCGCTCCATCCTGTCCGCGGCAAGGCCGTCATCCAGCACCTGCAATGCCTGGCGCAGCCTCCCCTGGTAGGCATACATTGCACCCATGACGGCTCGACCCAACGACCTGGCGTCCTTGTCAGGCGAGGCGATTAGTCTGTCACAGCAGCTCTGAGCCTTCGCGTAGTCTCCTTCGAATAGGTACATCGTCGCGAGCTTCTGAAGGCTCATGTAGAGGTCGGGCTTAATCTCCAGGGCCTTCGTGTACGATTGGATGGCCTCTCCAACATGACCATTCCACGCGTACAGGTCGGCCCTGGTGTCATACGGGTTTGCCTCGTCCGGCGCGATGGAGACGTACTTGTTGATGGCCCAGATCGACTTCTCGAAATCGCCGGCGTCATAGTAAGCGTAGGCGAGCATGTTGTACGGCTCTTTGTACAGCGGGTCCATCTCGATTGCCTTCTCGTAACAGCGGACGGCGTCGGCGTGCTGCCCCAGGGCCAGATGGTACAAGTCCCCCAGAAGCAAGTACGCGGCCTTCTCCTGCGGGTAGCGCTCCAGCATTTTCTCGAATTCCGCTATCTCACGTGGAAAATCCCGCGCCAGCTCGGCTTCCTGAGCCCTGATGTAGAACCTCTGCAGATGGCTTGCATGGCTTGAGTACTTGACGGCCTTGGCAATCATGCTCTGCCTCTGGGCAGCTTCCCCGACGATGCTCAGCATGTAGTATCCGAAGGCAAACGTCGAATCGAGCTCCACGGCCTTCTCAAAAGCGACCCTGGCATCAGCTGTGTAGAACTTGCGCAGCGCGTCCCATCCCTCCAGAAAGTACCGATATGCGTCCTGCGACTGAGTAGTCATGTCCACGAGGGCCGGGCGCTCCTCCTTCTGGGCGGCGGCAGGCAGTGAAAGATCGGCTTTGACAGCCGCAGCCAACCTGTCCACGAGAGAGAATATGGTCTCGCCCGGAGCACCCGTGATTCTGTGCGACGCTGTGACTTTGCCGCTCTCGACCTCCACAAGCTGGGAAGTGAGGACCAGCTCCGGTTTCTCCTGCAGGACGCTTCCGGTCTGCATCCATTTTGCGTTCGTCTTCCTGGCCACCTGCGAAGCGACATCTCGATTGATTGTCTTCTGGCCCTCCCTGCCCAGTAGCTTGAGCGTGTCGTACAGCCTCTGACTGGAGACTACTTGCACGTACTGCGACTCAGAGAGTCCGGTAATGAGGAGCTCCGTTACTATCTCACCCAGTCTGTCCGGGTCTCCCGGCTGGGCCAAGTTGTCGAAGTACATGATTGCGAGAGAATTCTCCTCGGCGATTGCGGCCGGCTGCCGGCCCACCTGTATTCTCAGGCCTATCGCAATGGCCAGAGCGACGGCCACTAGTACCAGAACCGGCAGCAGGAACTTGCGAACACTGGGGCGGCCGGGCGGAGCCGAACGAGCTTCCGACAACCACACACCGGACCCCGGGTCCGCCGGCAATCGGGCGGGGCTCTGGGCCCGGACTGCCATGGCGGGCGCCATCTGCCGCCCCGGACTCCTGTCCTGGAAATTGCGCAGGTCCACCAGGATGTCGCCCACTCTCTGGTAGCGTCTCTTGGGCTCCTTCTCGAGGGCCTTGCCGACTATGCGCTCGAGCTCCATCGGAACGTCTGACCGAACGGCAGTCACCGGCTCCGGCGCCTCGTTCAGGATGCTGTACACGACGGACTGCTCGTAATCGCCCCTGAACGGCAGCCTGCCTGTCACCATTTCGTAGATGATGACCCCCAGAGACCAAATGTCCGTCCGCTGGTCCACGTCTTCGCCACGGGCCTGCTCCGGCGACATGTAGGCGACGGTGCCGACCGCGGTGCCCGTCTTGGTCACCCTGGGTCCACCCGCCAGCTTGGCCAGGCCGAAGTCCATGATCTTGACCTGACCCTTGGGCGTCACCATGATGTTGGAGCTCTTGACGTCCCGATGTACGATGCCTTTCTCGTGCGCCTCCTCCAGCCCCTGCGCGATCTGGACGGCGATGTCCACGGCGTCTTCCACCTTCAACGGCCCTCCGCCGATCTTCTGTCTGAGGGTCTGCCCCTCGACGCAGGCCATCGCCAGGAAGGTCTGGCCTTCGGCCTCGTCGATCTCGTGGATAGTGCAGATGTTGGGATGGTCCAACGCGGAGGCGGCCTTCGCCTCGTGGATGAAGCGTTCCCTCGCAACCGGCTCACGTGTGAGCTCGGGCGCGAGGAACTTGAGGGCGACAATGCGGTCAAGCTTCGTGTCCTGGGCCTTGTAGACGACGCCCATGCCGCCTTCGCCGAGCTTCTCGAGGACGCGGTAGTGCGATATTGTCTTGCCTATCATGTGCGCTCACCCGCAGAAGCAGCCGCAGGCCGGCCCCACGACCCGCCGGCTACTTGAAGAGGTTTTCGACAAGCACCAGTCTGCCCTCGAGACGACTCTTGCCGTACACGACACTCTTGTCGTCATGGCTCAGCTGAACGTCAAGAAAGAACGGATTGACCCCGTCGAATACCGCGGGCATGCGTTCATGCCTTCCGTCCGGGAGAGACACTCGCCACAGCTGTCCGTCGGGCCGCCCATACAGCAGGAACTTGAGGCTGACGCTTGCACGCGCGCTGAAACAGTAGTCCCCGGAGAGAATCTGTTCGAGTTCCCCGCTCCCGCCCTTGCCCACAGTTTCCAGCCACCACCCCTCGTGCCCGCTTCTGAGATCCCAAATGAGCACGTGGGCGCCGTCGGGCAGAGGAAATCGACAGGTAGAGTCCGCGGCCACCTCAATCACTTCGCCGGTCGTGGCGGAGTAGAGGGTGCTGCGGACTCGCGGGAACCCACTCATAACGACAATCTTGTCAGAAGCGATCCAAAAAACCCGACCCCCTCTGCCTATCAGCCTGGGCGCTGTCAGGTTCGGCGCGTCCGCCAGGTAGACTCGGGAGGAATCATCGGGCTCGTCCGGACGCTGAGAAGAATACGTCATGTATCTGCCGTCAGGAGACCAGGTGGCGTTGTCGTACAGGTCATCTCCGTGCGTCAGCTGGGTCCGTCCCGTGCCGTCTGCCTCCATCAGGAAAACATGCGTGCGCGGTAGCAGCGGGTCGGACGAGAACACCGTGAACGAGACGTGCTTCTTGTCGGGCGAAAACATTGAATTGTCCACGGGATGGTTGTCGAATGTGAGCTGCCGCGCACCGCTGCCGTCGATGCCGGCAGTCCAGACGTTGGCTATCTTGAGCTGTTGCACGTACAGCATCCGCTTCGCGTCAGCGGAAACCCGGACACCGTAGTCAGCTCCGCCGCCTTTGGTAACCTGCACTGCCTCGCCGCCGCCGGCCGGGATCATCCAGACATTGGTGTAGCCAGTCCTGCTGGACGTGAAGAATATCTGGTTGTTTGAGGCCCAGGCGATCTCGGTAATCGGTTTCCTGTAGTGCGTGAGCTGGCGCTCTCTTCCTGAGTCCAGGTCACGGATGAAGATCTCTCCGTAGCCCGGAAGTGACCTGAGCCAGGCTATCCGGTCTCCCTGCGGGGACCAGTCAAAACAATAGCTCGCCAAGAAGCTCATGCTATCCACGAACACGAGACGGTTGTCGCTGCCGTCAGGCCTAACGGTCCAGAACTCGAACTTCCCGGATCGGCTTGGGGCGGCCGGGCTCCCGTCCTTGATGTAGCCGATGAGCTGCCCGTCCGGCCGCCATCTGGCGCCTATGCCCGGCTCCACGACCTTCCTGCTCGTTCCGCCGGCAGAAGAGACAACGTACACGGCTGTCAGCAACCCGGACTTACTCGCGCCGAAAAGGACTTCGCTGTTGTCCGGCGATATCTCGGTGTAGTCAAACCGGGTGTACTGTTCTGTTACCAGCCTCCTGGGCTCACCCTTTGCAACGTTCATGAAATAGACCGACCACTCCCTCTTGGCGTCGCGGGCGCTGAATGCGACCCAGCCTCCGTCCCGCGACAGACCCATGAAGTCTATCTCGGTGAATGGAGTGTCCAGCGTACGAAATGACATGTCGGGATTCAGCCTGGGCGGGCGCTCGGGTAGCAGAACAAACAGGGCGACCGCAGTAGCCGCTATTGCGAGTCCCATGACGCCGAAGAGTCTGAGCCGCCGGGCGACTCCCCCCTTCATTATCTCCTTGCGAGACGCAGCCACCGTCGCTGCGACCGGCGCCTCTCCCTCCCGGAAGACGTTCGGTCCAGTCTGGCCGGTCGCTGACGGCATTATCGCGGACCGGGATACCCGCGACGTCTCCTTCTTTGCCCGCCTCAGGTCTATCACCATGTCGTGCACGTTCTGGTAACGTTCTTCCGGGTCCTTTTCCAGGGCCCGATTGATGATGTGCAGCAGCTCCGACGACAAGTCCGGCCTGTGCTTCTGTATCGGCTGAGGACTGTCGTTCACGATCGAATACATCACCGCCGCCTCGTGCTCCCCCACGAACGGCAAATGGCCCGTCAGCATCTCGTACAGCACTACGCCGAAAGAGAATATGTCCGACCGGGCGTCAACCTCCCCACCCTGTATCTGCTCCGGCGCCATGTACGAGAGCGTGCCCACGGTGCTGGTCGTCTTGGTCAGCTTGAGAGAACCCCTCAGCTTGGCCAACCCAAAATCCATCACCTTGGCCTGATTGCCGGCGTTGACCATGATGTTGTCCGTCTTTACGTCACGATGCACTACTCCCTTCGCGTGAGCCGCCTCGAGCGCCTCGCCGACCTGTATGGCGTAGCCGAGGGCATCCTGCACTTTCTTAATCGGCGCCATCTGCCCCAGCGTCTTGCCGTCCACGTACTCCATGACTATGAACTGCTGGCCGTCGTGCTCCGCGATGTCGTGGATGACGCACACGTTGGCGTGCGAGATGGCGGAGGCCGCCCTGGCCTCCTGAAGGAAGCGCGCCCTGTCTTCTTCTCCAATACTGATTTCGTGCGGCAGGAACTTGAGAGCCACGTGCCTCTCAAGCTTGAGGTCGAGCGCCTTGTAGACGACGCCCATGCCGCCTTCACCGAGCTTCTCGAGGATCCGGTAGTGGAAAACCGTCTTCCCGATCATGCGCAGCTCCTTGGAAAGGCCAGGGACATGCCGGAGTATCTAGTTCAGCAGCTTGAATGTAGGATAAGAGGTCACATGCGTCAAGGGGTTTTGGGGCCGGAACGCACAGGACAGGGGCCGCAGACTGCGGTGTTGGCCCGGGAGCGCTTGGGACCGGGGTACGTGGAGAACAAGCCGAGCACCCGGGCAATAGAGCTGGCGTCCCCAAGGGGATTTGAACCCCTGTTGCCGCCTTGAAAGAGCGGTGTCCTAACCGATTAGACGATGGGGACGCAAAGAAATGGCTCGCGGAGCGAGCTCGGGTGAATGTAGCAGAAGTCGGCGCGGGCTGTCAACCTTGCGGCTTCTCAGCCCGGCGGCCCGCTGGCGGTGACGTTTCGCTCTCGGTCACCCGCCTCGCCGAGTGCACGCGCACGTTGCCCTTCCCCACCAGCTTCTCCACGTCCGCCAAGAGCTCGTCGCTCAACTGCACCCTGTGCCTCTTGAGGGAATCTATCTCCGCCTGCGTGTCTTCGTCCGGAGACACAACGGAAGGCACCCATTCTATCCTGACCTCGGAATTCCCGGGCGCGGAGAGGAGCGCGTTCTTGAGCTTTGAGAAGTTCTTGAAGCCCTTCCTGAGACCCAGCTCCAGGACTCCGGTCGAGTAGAAACGCTCCTGCACTGTTTCCAGCTGCTCCAGGCTGTCGCAGATTATCTTGGCGTTCTCCTGCACCTGTATCCTTCCGGTGACGACGAGCGGTTCGTCTCTGGTAAGACTTATGGACGGGGCCCGCGACTTCCCGTGTTCGACCTTCGCCAGCTTCTCGAACACCGTCGGAAAGACCACGACTTCAATGACCCCGGTTTCGTCGCGGACGGTCAGGAATGCCATGGGCTTGCCGTTCTTGGCTCGCACCCTTCTGTACTCGGAGAGTATCCCTGCCACGGACACGCGGTCGCCGTCCCCGGAGTAAAGAGCCTGCTCCACGGACAGAACACCCATCTGCCTTAGCAGACCCGCCCTGTCGCGGAGCGGATGCTCGCTGATGTAGAGGTCGGTCACCTCCCACTCTTTCGAGCGGAGTTGCTCCTGCGGCCACTCGTCCATGTCTGGTATTTCGACGAATTCGTCCGTCCTCCGCTTCAACCTGAGCCCGAGCTCGATCTGCCCGGACTCCGCCACACTCACGCCCTCGGCCTCGTCCGAGGCGGCCTTCAGGACCTGGTTCAGCACCGCCGCCATCTGCGAGCGCTTGAGGCCGGTGAAGTCGAGGGCCCCGGACTTGATGAGACTCTCCACGGCCTGCCTGTTGAGCGTGTCGCGCGTCCTGGCGCAGAAATCGCTGAAAGACCCGAACTCGCCGCCGGCGTCCCGCTCGGCGACTGTGGCCTTTGCGCTGGCTTCTCCCACGTGCTTCACGACTGCCAGGCCGGCTCTGATGGACTCGTCCTCCAGTGTGAACTCGGCGTCACCCTTGTTCGCGTCGCACGGGAGGAACTCGACTCCTCTCTCGCGGGCGACCGCCATGTAGTTTCGCATGCGCTCCACGAACCCGAAATTGTTGTTCAGAAGAGTGGTCACGTACTCGCTCGTGTGATTGGCCATCATGTAAGCGCAGCGGTAGGTCGTGAGGGCAAACGCGACGCTGTGGGACTTGTTGTAGCCGAATCCTCCGAAATGGAGAAGCAGCTCGAACACCCTCTCCGCCGTCTCCATCTCCACGCCCTTCTCGATGGCTCCGGACACGAACCTGTGCCTCATTCCGGCCAGCTGAGCCGGCTTCCGTCCGGTAATGGAGGAGCGGAGCACGTCCGCCTCCTCCATCGAGAAGTCCGCCAGCACCCGCGCGACCTCCATCACCTGTTCCTGGTAGAGCACGACTCCGTAAGTCTCCCTGAGCACCGGCTCCAGAGACGGATGGGGGTAAGACACTTCCTCGCGGCCGTGCCTGCGCGCGATGTACTTGTCCAGGAGGCCTCCTCCGATCGGACCGGGCCTGAACAGCGAAATCACCGCCACGATGTCTTCGAACCGGTCCGGCTTGAGCTTCCTTAATAGGTCTTGCATTCCGGCGCTCTCCAGCTGGAACACGCCGTGCGTGTCGCCTGACGCAATGAGCTCGTACGCGGCCGCGTCGCCCAGGGGTATGGACGTCACCTCGAACTTCGCGCCTTTGCGCTTACCGACAAGGTCGGCGGCCTCGTGAAGCGCGGTCAGGAACCTGAGGCCCAGCAGGTCTATCTTGAGAAGCCCCAACTCCTCGATCGGGTCCTTTGTTATCTGTGCTATCGTTTCTCCGCTGTGCAGCTTCTGCAGGGCAACGTACCTGGTCAGCGGCGCGTCCGTGATCAGGACCCCGCCGGCGTGGACCGAGGCGTGTCTCGGAAGCCCCTGGATGGCCCTGGCGCTGTCCATCAGCCGCTTGGCCCTGTCGTCGGTATCGTAGATGCGTGACAGCGAGGCCGACTCCCGCAGCGCGTCTTCTATGGTGTCGATGGACCCTCCCGGTATGGCGCCGGCAACCCGGTCTATGACGTCATCGTCT
This sequence comes from uncultured bacterium, assembly GCA_964570935.1. Taxonomy (GTDB): domain Bacteria; phylum Eisenbacteria; class RBG-16-71-46; order JAFGJU01; family JAFGJU01; genus JAFGJU01. Next base: position 38,883 of record CAZMZP010000060.1, on the reverse strand, counting down.
ATGCCGAGGGCTCTGCCGGCGTCCCTGACGGCGCTCCGCGGGGCGAGCGTGTCCAGGGTCGCGATGTGCGCCACGCGCTCCCGACCGTACTTGCCCACGAGGTACTGGATTACGTCGTCCCTGCACTTGTGACACAGGTCCACGTCGATGTCGGGCAGTCCAGAACGTTCTCTCGTCAGGAATCGTTCGAACACGAGGTTATGCTTAATGGGGTCGACCTCGGTTATGCCCAGACAGTAGGAGATGAGGCTGCCCACCGACGACCCCCTGCCCGGGCCGACGGGTATCCGCTTGGACTTGGCGAAACGCACGAGGTCCCACACCACCAGGAAATAGCCGGAGAGTCCCTTGTCTGCCACGACGTTGAGCTCGTGCTCCAGCCGTTCCCGCGCCGCGGCGCGCTGCTCCTCGGCGAAGCGCTCCCTGAGGCCCTGCTCACATTTCATCTTGAGGTAGCTGCGCGCGGTCTGGCCGGGCGATATGTCGAAGTTGGGCAGATGCGGTGTGCCGAACGCGAAGTTGACCCTGCACCTGTCCGCGATCTCGGAGGTGAGGGCCACGGCGCGCGGCAAGTCCCTGAACAGCTCCCGCATCTCTTCCGCGCTCTTTAGGTAGTATTCATGCGAGCCCAGCTTCACCCGGTCCGGGTCTCCGAGATGAGTGGCCGTCTGTACGGCAAGCAGCACCTCGTGCGCCGGAGCCTCGGCCTTGTCCAGGTAGTGCACGTCGTTGGTCGCCACGAGCTCCACGCCCTGGGCCTCCGACTGGGACGTCAGAAACGAGTTCAGCTCGGCTTCCCTGTCCGCGCCGTGCCGCGAGAGTTCCAGGAACCAGTTGCCGATGCCGAAGAGCTCTTTGTACGACGAAATCAGCCTGGCAGCAGGTTTGGCTCCCTTCTTGAAGAACGCTGTGGCGACCTCGCACTGCATGCAGCCGCTCAGGCCTATGAGGCCGGCGCGCAGACTGGAAACATCCTCGGCCGTGACGCACCCACGGAGGTCGTCCTCTCTCGTGAGAGCCTTGCTAACCAACTTGAGAAGATTGGTGTAACCTGCATTGTTTTCTGCAAGTAACACGATATGATGCGTGCGAGTCGCCGCCATTTTACCGGGCTGGCATTCCTTTGCCGGCTGGCGCTCTCGTTCAGTCTCGCGCTCCTTTCCGGGTTGCCTGTCCCTGTCCGCCGACGCGAGTCCCAGCATCTCCAGCTCGCAGCCGACGATCGGCTTCACGCCCCGGGCCTGCGCCTCCTTCACGAACGGCACGACACCGAAGAACGACAGATGATCCGTCATCGCCACGGCGTTCATGCCGCGCTGAAGCACCGCGTCCATGAGCGGGCCTATCCGGCACATCCCGTCGAGCAGGCTGTACTCTGTGTGTAGATGGAGATGGACGAATCCGTGCACTGTGCTCATTGGCCCTGCTATAATCGCTGTTCCCGGATGGTGTTTCCGAAGATGCTTCCCAAGGAGGTAGAACCCTGTCTCTCAAACGTCCATCATACCTTAACGTTCTGAACGATGGAAGCCTCAAAGCTCGGGCGCTGGAGGCGATGGAGCTGCTCCGGAGCTGCTCCGTATGCCCGAGAAAATGCGGCGTGGACAGGACAGCGGGCGAGCTGGGCGTGTGCGGCGCGGGGTCGAGGCCAATGGTCTCAAGCCACAACGCGCACTTCGGCGAAGAGCCGCCCATATCGGGCGCCAGGGGTTCGGGCACCGTTTTCCTGACCAACTGCAGCCTCAAGTGCGCCTACTGCCAGAACTACCCCATCAGCCAGCTCGGACACGGCAACGAAGTCACGGAGGACGAGCTAGCCGGGATGATGCTCTCGCTTCAGGCGCGGGGCTGTCACAACATCAACTTCGTGACTCCCACGCACTACATGCCGCAGATCCTGTCGAGTCTGGCCCTGGCAGCCGAGCGGGGCCTGAGGCTCCCCGTCGTGTACAACACCGGCGGCTACGAGCTGGTCGAGGTCTTGCGACTGCTGGACGGCGTCGTGGACATATACATGCCCGACATGAGATACGCCACCGACGAGGCGGGCCTCAAGTACTCCGGAGCGCCGGGCTACGCCACGCACAACAGGCCCGCCATCAAAGAAATGCACAGGCAGGTCGGAGACCTCACCGTGGACGCGGACGGAGTGGGACTGAGGGGTCTCGTCATCAGGCTTCTGGTCCTGCCCGAGTCGATCAGCGGAACCGAGGAAACGCTGGAGTTCATAGCGAAGGAGGTGTCGACGGGGAGCTTCATCAGCCTCATGGCCCAGTACTTCCCCGCACACAAGGCAGAGGGCACGCCGCCCCTCGACAGAAGAATTACTCGCGCGGAATACGGCCGCGCGCTCAAGAAGATGATGGACCTGGGGTTCTCGCAGGGTTGGGCTCAGAAGTTAGTCCGGGCGTGAAGCCTGCTTCCTCAGGGCGTCTCGTTTCTTCCGCCACTCCTCGATCCTTCTTCCTATCTCTGACTCGAACCCGGATTCGGCGGGGTGGTAGTAGCTCTTGCCCTTGAGGGACTCCGGCAGGTAGTCCTGGTCCACGACCTTGCCGGGGAAGTCGTGCGGATACATGTAGTCCTTGCCGTAGCCCAGGGCGCCCATCAGGGCCGTAGGCGCGTTCCTTATCTGGAGCGGCACCGGAGGGTTCTCTCCTTCCCCCACTTCTTTCTGGACGGCCGAATAGGCGGTGTAGAGAGCGTTGCTCTTCGGGGCCGTGGCCAGATAGACCACTGCCTGGGCCAGCGCCGTCGAACCCTCGGGCATTCCTATGAAGTGCACGGCCTCCTTCACCGCCACGGCCAGCACCAGAGCCTGCGGGTCCGCGTTCCCCACGTCCTCCGACGCAAAACGCACCAGGCGGCGCGCCACGTAGAGGGGGTCCTCCCCTGCCTCCAGCATGCGCGCCAGCCAGTACAGGGACGCGTCCGCGTCACCGCCCCTCAGACTCTTGTGAAGAGCTGATATTATGTTGTAGTGCTCCTCGCCATCCCTGTCGTACAGCAGCGCCCGCTTCTGCATCGCCTCCTGGACGCCGGCCAGGGTCACGACGCGCCTCCCGTCCCTGCCCGGCTCGGTGGTCATGACCGCGAGCTCGAGCGCGTTCAGCGCCACCCTGGCGTCTCCGCCGGACGTGTTCGCCAGGAAGCTCAGGGCCTCCTCCTCCACGACGGGGTTAAGCGGGGCGAGGCCCCTCTCCCCGTCGGCGGCCGCCCTCTCCACCACGGACTTGATCTCCGGCACACTCAGCGGATACAGCACGAAGACGCGGGAGCGGGAGAGCAGCGCTGATATGACTTCGAAGGAAGGGTTCTCGGTGGTCGCCCCGATGAGCACTACCGTGCCGTTCTCTACGTGAGGAAGGAAGGCGTCCTGCTGAGCCTTGTTGAACCTGTGAATCTCGTCCACGAAGAGTATCGTCTTCCTGCCGGAGCACCGTCTCTCGGCCGTCGCCTTCACGATGACCTCCCTGATCTCCTTCACTCCGGCCGTCACGGCGCTGAAAGCGATGAACTGCGAGTTCGTCATGCTGGCTATTATGCGAGCGATCGTGGTCTTGCCCGTCCCCGGCGGCCCCCACAGTATGATGGACTGCAGCTCGTCGCTCTCGATGGCCTTACGGAGCACTTTCCCGGGCCCCACTACGTGCTCCTGGCCCACGAACTCCTCGAAGCTGCGAGGCCGCATCCTGTCCGCCAGCGGCGAGAACGGCCTGCCGGCGGGCTTGGCATCGGAGGGGAAAAGGTCCATGTTGCTCAATTCATACTCCGGGCTGACGTGGGGCCGGCCGCCGGCCCTGGTCCGCGACCGTCACGTGCACCTTTCTCCTGCGCGGCCCGTCGAACTCGCAGAAGAAGACCGACTGCCATGTGCCCAGGAGGAGGCCTCCGTTCACCACCGGGATCGAGAGGGAAACTCCCACGAGGCTTGACTTGATGTGGGCCGCGGAATTCCCCTCGGTGTGGCGGTAATCGGCCTCGAACGGAACGAGTCTGTTCAGAGCGTCGAGCACGTCCCTCTTGACTGAGGGGTCGGCCCCTTCGTTCACCGTGACCGCGGCCGTCGTGTGCGGTACCCAGACGGTGCAAAGACCCTCAGTGGCGCCCGCCCTGCGCACACACCCGGCCACCTGTTCGGTGATGTCTATCATCTCGGTTCTTGAGCGCGTGCTGACTTCGATGGTGTCCATGTCCGTTTCCTGCGCGCGACTCCGCGCGGCTTCGACCGGCCCCGGTGCACCGCCAGTCCCGTGTCAGTCGGAATACCCGGTCGGAAACGCCTTCATCCAGCTCCAGGCGCTCTGTATCATCTCGTTCAGCGAAGCGTGGGCGGGTTTCCAGCCCAACTCGCTCATCGCCTTCTCCGAGCTCGCCACCAGCCGCGCCGGGTCGCCGGGCCTTCGCTCGACGCTCCGCTGCGCAATCTCGGTCCTCGTAACCTCGCCGGCTGCGGCCAGCACCTGCTTGACCGAGTAGCCGTTCCCGTTTCCAAGGTTGAAGATCCCTGTCTTATTCCTGAGCAGTGCGCTCAGCCCGAGTACGTGGGCTTCCGCGAGATCCAGGACGTGCACGTAGTCTCTAACGCACGTGCCGTCTTCCGTCGGATAGTCCGTGCCGAAGACCTCCACCGCCTCGCTCTGGCCGAGAGCCGCCCTGAGCACCAGCGGGATTAGATGCGTTTCCGGGGTGTGGTGCTCGCCGTGGGCCTCTGTGGCGCCCGCGGCGTTGAAGTACCGCAGGGACACGTAGCTCAAGCCGTGCGCTACCTGGAACCAGTGCAGCGCTCGTTCGAAAGCGAGCTTGACCTCCCCGTAAGGGTTCTGCGGCCTCGTCGGCGCCGACTCCGTGATGGGCACGTATTCCGGGTCGCCGTAGACGGACGCCGAGGACGAGAACACGATCCTCTTCGCCCCGTGTCTGACCATCGCGGTGAGCAGGTTGAGCCCGGAGCAGAGCCCGCTCCAGTAGTACTTCTCCGGCAGTCGCATCGACTCTTCGACCAGACTGTCGCCCGCGAGGTGCATCACGCAGTTGAACATGTTCCCGCCGAACAACCTCTCGACCTCCGCCGCGTCCGCGAGGTCACCCGGAACGACCTGCGCTGACGCGTCCACGGCCGCCCTGTGCCCGGTCGAGAAGTTGTCGAACACGACCACGGAATGCCCCTTCTTTATTAGGAGCTCGACCACCACGCTGCCGATGTAACCCGCTCCACCGGTGACCAGGACGTTCATGCAGACCTCCCTGAAGAAACACGTGCGTCGTCCGCGGTAGCGCCGAATGGAGTGTGCCACATGCCCCCGCGGAGTTCAAGCGCCCGATGACCCCGGTGGGCGGCCGCGCCGGGCGCACGCCGCTGCCGGACGGGGCACCGGAAGCGGGGAGTCGCGACCGCGGCGTTTTTGCTGTTGACAGGCGGTTCATCCGTCTGTTAGCGTTTTCGTGTTAGCGAAGCGGAGTTCCCTGCCTAGGGCGTGATCTTTCAGCGCTTGAGCCTAACTTGTAAGGCGGGCTATCTTCACAAGGCGAGGTTTCGGGGCTGCCGAAAGCACACTGCGGCGGGGAACTTCCTCCTATTTTGGCGCCTGTTCACGGCGCCCGCGCCGTGTGACGACACTGCATGCGCTGCCCGGGAGGCCCGATTGTCTGCTCGCTGCGAAAAGCTGCTGGCTCTCTCCCTCGCCGCCGGCTTTCTGGTTTTCTTCTTCCTGTGTTCCTGCGAGAAAGAAAACCTCGTAGAACCGCTGACCTTCTTTGACACGTCGAATCCTGAGAAGTGGACCGTGTGCCCGGGCTGCGGGAGCGAGTTTTCGCCCGCCCAGGCAAGCGCTCCGCCTCCTGAGACGGCCGGCATTTGCACCGGCCCGAACCCGACTTCCGGCCCCCTGTGCATGCAGTACACGCTCGCGGCCGAAAGCAACGTGAGTCTGGCCATCTACTCGGCCGGCGCCGAGCTGATCAAGGAGCTGGTGAGAGAGACACAGTCAGTGGGGCCGCACTACGCGTATTGGGACCTGACCGACACGGGCGGCGCCGCCGTGCCCGACGGGGTTTATCGCGCCTACTTCAAGGTTGGAGGAGACGTCGCCCATGGCGACATCATCGTTGACCGATAGAGGAAATGCCCGGCGCTCGTCCGCGGATTCTTCTCGCGGCTGGAAGAAAGCCGCGCGGTTTCCGCTCGGGTCAGGCCTTCCGGCCGCGCTTCTGCTGGCGGTTCTGCTGGCCCCGCCCGCGGCGCACTGCACAGAGTTGGCCGGAGGGATAGCCGTCCCCAGAGGGTTTTACGACTACGCTGCATGCGCGTACGGCGAGTTCGGCCTGTACAGGGGAGGCCTGCCTCCGTACGTCAGCGTGAACGGAAGAGTGTCCGGTTACGGCTCGTACCGGGACCAGATAGGGCTCGCGCTGGCGTCGGCATCCGTGCTAGTCAGACTGAGCACACCCGACCTCGTGGGCGGAAAGCTGGGCCTGAAACCGTACGTCTCAGCCGGCCCGAGTTTCAACTTCCAGTACTCCTGGGCGGACCTGGACGATTTCGGGACCGTCTCCGAGCACGAGACTTCGACTACTGCAAGCGTGTTCGTCGGCGCGGATTTCTTCTCCGCGAGCAGGGTCAGTCTTTTCATCGAGGCCCGCCAGACGCTCCCCAGCGACTTCACCTTCGACTACGTGCTCGTCGGGCTCAAGTACGCCGGCCCAGTCCTTCCAGATATCGAGTGATGTATTTCCCGGTGTGTGAACCCGGCGCCGCGGCGAGTTCTTCCGGCGTTCCGGCCGCCACCAGCATCCCGCCCTCGTCTCCGCCTTCCGGTCCGAGGTCCAGACAGTAGTCGCACGACGCGATTAGCTCGATGTTGTGCTCCACGACGAGCACCGTGTTTCCCTTGTCCACCAGCCGATGGAGAACGTCCACCAAGTTCCTGACGTCGTCGGGATGCAGCCCGACCGTCGGCTCGTCCAGCAGGTAGAGGACACCGGACGCGTCCGGCTCGAGGAGCTCCCTGGCGATCTTCAACCTCTGCGCCTCGCCACCCGAAAGCGCGGTGGCCGGCTGGCCGAGAGTCAGGTAGCCGAGCCCGACCCGCTTCAGCGTCCAGAGCTTCTCGCAGGCCGCGGGGGAATCCGAGAAGAAGGAAATGCCCTCGTCCACGGTCAGGTCCAGGACCTGCCTGACGTTCTTGCCGCGATACCGTACGTCGAGTATCTCCCTTCTGTACCTCGACCCGCCGCAGCTGTCGCACGGCACGAAGACGTCGGCCAGGAAGTACATCTCGACCTTCGTGCTGCCGGCCCCCTGACAGGTCTCACACCTACCCCCGGGGACGTTGAAGGAAAACGTCCCCGCGGAGTACTTCCTCTTCCTGGCTTCCAGGGTGGACGCGAACAGCTCGCGTATGGGCGCGAACGCCTTCACGTACGTGACCGGGTTCGACCTGGGTGTCTTGCCGATGGGCGCCTGGTCCACGAGGCGTACGTCCGTCACGAGGTTTGAACCCGTCAGCTTCGAATGAAGGCCCGGCTGGAGCGTGCTCTTCTGTTTTTCCAGGGCCAGCTGCCGGTAAAGGATGTCTGTGACAAGAGTGCTCTTGCCCGAACCCGAGACGCCGGTTACGCACACGAAGAGACCGAGCGGTATGTCCGCGGTGAACCCCTTGAGGTTGTGCTCCCGCACGCCCCTCACAACAATCTTCCGAGTCCCTGGCCTCCGCCGCTTCCTGGTAGGCGGCACGCTCTCTCTGCCGCTCAGGTAAAGTCCGGTCAGCGAAGTCTCGCAGTCCAGGAGCCCTCGCGTGTCGCCCTGGTAGACCACTTCCCCACCCTTGCGTCCCGCGCGAGGCCCGAGGTCGACGGCCCAGTCCGCCGCGCGCACGACTTCCCGGTCGTGCTCCACAACGACGACTGTGTTCCCCGACTCGCTGATGTGTTTGAGCACGGACACGAGCCTTTCGCTGTCTCTGGCGTGAAGGCCGGTCGTGGGTTCGTCAAGGACGTACAGCGAGTCCACGAGTCCCGAGCCCAGAGCGTTCGCGATCTCTATGCGCCTCAGCTCGCCACCGGACAGAGTCCTGGACAACCGGTCGAGGGTGATGTAACCCAACCCGACTTCCTTGAGGAAGGTCAGCCTGGACCTGATCTCGTGGAGCACCCTGTCCGCCACTTTTTCCTGCTGGGTACTCAAAGAAAGGCCCGCGAAGAACTCCAGAGCGCGGCTCACGTCCATCCCGGACACGGAAGCGATGTGCTCTCCGCCCACCAGGACACAAAGCGCCTCCGGCCTCAGCCTCTTGCCGCCGCAAGCGTGGCAGACCACCGGCCTCTGGAACCTCTTGACGAGGAAACGCGCGCTGCTCTTATAGCGTTTCCGCTTCAGTTTCTCCAGGAACTGCATGACTCCCAGGAAGCCCTCGACGCCGTGAAACAGCGCCTCCTTCTGCTCCCGGGTCAGTCTCGAAAACGGCACGTCAAGCGGGACGCCCGACTTCCGTGAGAACTTCCTCAGCTCTCCTCTGAAGTAGGATCTCCACTGCCCGGCCCAGGGCAGGATGGCGTCCTGCGCGAGCGTCTTCGTCTCGTCCGGGACGACCAGGTCCTGCGCGAATTCCAGCACGTTGCCGAAACCGCGGCAGTTCTGACAGGCGCCGTAAGGGCTGTTGAACGAGAACAGAAGCGGCGTCGGCTCCGGGTATTCCCTGCCGCACCCGCTGCACCTGAAGCCCCTGTCGAAACGCAGGGTCTCCCCGTCCGCGAACACGGCCGCCGCCCTACCACCGCCCTTTTCGAACGCGGTCGACATCGAGTCGCTCAGCCTGTCGCGGCTGTCCTTGCCGGCCTTGACGCGGTCCACTAGCACGAGCACTTCGTGCTGCCCCTTGAAGGTGGCCGGTGTCAGCTCCGACAGCTCGAGGATCCGGCCCTCGCTGTACGCCCGCAGGAAGCCGGCCGCCTGCAGTCCTCCGGAAAGCGAACTCAGCTCCGCGACGCCGACCCGTCCCAGCGGAAAGCCCACGAGCACCTGTCCTCCACCCCGCCCGGCCACTTCGTTCACCGCCGACTCGACCGAGTCGGACACGACGGGAACTTCGCACTCCGAGCAGTACGTGGTCCCGACCCTCGCGAACAGCAGTCTGAGGTAATCGTAGACTTCGGTGGAAGTGCCCACCGTCGAGCGGGAGCTCCTGGGCGCCTCCGAGCTGCCTATCGCGACCGCGGGCCGCAACCCCTGTATCGAATCCACGTCCGGGCGCGCCATCCTCTCGAGGAACTGCCTCGTGTAGCTGGAGACGGACTCCATGTATCTGTGCTGACCCTCGGCGTAAAGCGTGTCGAAGGCCAGAGTCGACTTTCCGGAGCCGCTGACACCCGTGACCACCGTTATCTTCCCCACGGGTATGTCGACGTCCACGTTCTTGAGGTTGTGTTGTCTGGCGCCCCTGATCCTGATCCACTCCGTCATAACACTAGAGTATTGGGTCGACTGGTCCGGGATGCAAGAGACAACTTCGGCTCCAGCGGCGCGGCTGCCCGCCCGCGGAGGGCCGGCCAGGGCGCGTCCGGCCGCCGCTCAGGAGGATTCATGAGGACTCACGAGGACGCGAAGAGGACGACGGAGCAGAAACGAGAATGCCAGCGCGGGAGAAGCATGCGCTGGCATTCTCAGAAGACCTGCCAAGTCGAAGGCAAGTTATTTCTTTTTCTTCTTGGCTACCTTCTTCTTTGCCTTTTTCTTCGCTGCCATTCTTGTCACCTCCTCCCATGCGGTATTCAGGTCCCGCTTTTTTGTTCTGTGTGTCTTCTTGTGTCACTCTTCCCACACCCACCTATTTAAGTCAACATAAAAGATACTCAAACCCAAAAAAAGTTTCGGCGACGACGACGACGCACCTCACTTCGTCACGAACGTTTCGTGTTCGTCGGCGAGCTCGCCCATTATTTCCTCGACGATGTCTTCGACTGTGACTATGCCGACGCACTTGCGTTCAGTGTCGGCAGCGACGGCGGCGATCGGCGCTCTGGCGCGCAGCAGCTCGATGAGAAGGCCGTCGAGTCTTCTGCCGCCCTGCACCCATCGTATCGGCCTGACGTGCTCGGCGAACCCCGCGCCCACTCGCTCGGCATACAGGACGTCGAAGACGTTGACGAAACCAGTGACGTCTTCCGGGCGCTCCCTGTAGACGAGCACGCGGGTGTGGCCCTTGGCCCTGACGACCTGCTTGAGCTCCTCGACGGCGGCGGACTCGGCGACGCACGTCACTCGCTCGAGGGGTATCATCACGTCGCGGGCAGCCGTTCCGCCGAAGTCGAACACGCCGTGCAGCATGTCTCTCTCACGCAGCCTGAGGGCGCCCTTGTCGGCGCTCTCTGTCACTATGCTCTTCAGCTCCTCCCTGGTGACGAAGAACCCCCTCTGCGTGTGCCCGGTGATCCGGAACATCAGCCGGACGAAGGCGGACGTCAGCCACGCGAACGGCCTCAGGAAACCGGTTGCGGCGGCGAGCGGAGCGTACACCCGCGGCATGACGGTGTCGGCCCGGTACCGGAAGTAGGTCTTGGGGAGGACCTCCGCGAACACAACTATGATGGGGGTCATGACTATGGTCGAGACCGCGGCCGCGGCCGGCCCGGCGAGCTTCTCGAACAGCGCCGTGGCCAGTGACGCGGCGGCCACGTTGAACACGTTCGTACCTATGAGGAGGGCGGCGATCACGCCTTCCTGGCGGACGAGCAGCCGCGACAATCTCTGCGCCTGCGCGTTTCCCGAACGGACCGCGTGGCGAAGGTGGACCCTGTTCACGGACACGACGCCGGTCTCGGACCCGGCGAAGAAACCCACCAGCCCAACGCACACGATGACAGCCAGGATGGTGAGAAGGGTCAAGAAACTCATTGCCCGGCCTTCCTCACCCTGCACTTGGTGACCCTGTTTCTCCTCACGCCCAACACCTCGAATACGTAGCCCGCGTCTTCGAAGCCGGCCCCCTTGGATGGCAGGCGCCCCAGCTTCTCGAAAATGTATCCGCTGAGCGTCACGGCGTCCGCCGGCTTCAGCTTGACGCCCAGCTCCTCGCTGACGAGGTCCAGCCCCGCCCTTCCGTCCAGGACCAGCGTGCCGTCCTGGAGACGCTGCACCGGTACCTGGTCCGCCTCGTACTCGTCGTAGATCTCACCCACCACTTCTTCCAGGATGTCTTCCTTGGTGATCAGGCCCAGGGTCTCTCCGTACTCGTTGACCACAACGGCCACGAAGGCCCTCTTCTCCTCCATCTCCTGAAGCAGCCCCTCGAGCCGCCTGCTGGACGGCACGAACAGCACCGGCCTCAGGAGCGACTGAACTGGCCTCTCCGGCCAGAGGAAGAACTCCTTTGTGCTCAGGAAGCCCACGATGTCGTCCACGTTCTCCCCGTATACCGGGACCTTACTGTGCTTCGTGCTTCTCATCAGGGACGCCGTCTCCTCCCTGCCTGTCCCCTTCCTGACGGCCACGATGTCCACCCTCGGCGTCATGATCTGTTCGGCGCGGGTCTCGCCAAACTCGAGTATGTTGGTCGCGATCCGAGTCTCCTCCTTTGTGAAGCTCCCTTCCTCCTGCACGTCGTGCATCAGCAGCCTGAGCTCCGAAGGGCTGACCGCGGCCCGTCTCTCCAACTCCTCTCTGGCCACGAGCCCCAGCGACGCCAGGACGAGGTTCGAGAACGAGGCCACGGCTTCGACTATCGGGCGGACGAGCGCGCTGAAGGCGGAGAGGGGTCCGATGAGCGCCCGCGCCACGGGCTGCGGAAAACTGACCGCCACCGCCTTGGGACCTATCTCTCCGAAGATGAGGACGAGGATGGTGTCAGCGATGATGGCGACCGCGACTCCCCTGGGTCCGAACAGAAGCCCGCATATGGCGGTCGCCACGGCGGCGCCGGCGACGTTAACGAGCGTGTTGCCCAGGAGTATCGTCGCGAGAGTGTGACCGGGGCGGTCGAGGGCGCGCACGATTCGCTTGCCAGTCTTTCCCGCGGCTTCGTCGAGAGCGCACACCTCCGGTCTTCTCAGGGAGAACAGCGCCGTTTCGGAAGCGGAGAAGCACGCGGAGCAGCAGAGGAGAACGGCTAGAAGACAGAACAGGATGACCAGCATAAGATCGGAATCTTACCTCCTGCCGCAGTCTAGCGACTCGCCCGGAAGCCGTCAACTGCTAACAGGCGGCCGCGGAGGCCCGGAGCGTTCCCCGCGGCTCTTGCTTTTGGCGGCGGGTGGTGTTATTCTGTAACGATAAGCACAACAACACGTCTCAAGGAGGCCTGTTCATGTTTTTGTCGGAGAAGCTCAGAAAGAACACCAAGGTGATCCTGTGGATCACGATCTTTGCGTTCGTCGGGTTCATCTTCCTGGTCTGGGGAATGGACGTGCAGCAGAGGTCCGGCCGCAACCCTTCAGTCGTGGGAAAGATCAACGGCCGGAATATCCCGACCGCATACTACCGCGACCTGCTCACGCAGACATACGAGCAGGCGCGCAAGGAGTACGGCGACCGAATGACGGAAGCCCAGGAGATCAGCATCCGGCAGAGCACCTGGGACAGGGTCGTCAACGAGACCCTGCTGCAGCAGGAGATGAAGAGGCGGAACATAGGCGTGACGGACGAGGAAATCGCGTTCTCCATAAGGAACAGCCCGCCCGCCGAGGTGGCGCAAAACCCCGCGTTCCTGACTGACGGCCGGTTTGATCCCGAGAAATACAGGCAGATCCTGACCAATCCCGCATACGACCTGAGCGGCCTGGAGGCGCTGGTGCGCTCCTCGATTCCGATGCGCAAGCTGGAGGAGCTCGTGGCCTCGTCCGCCAAAGTCAGTGACAACGAGGTCCGGCAGGTGTTCGAGCAGACGAACCAGAAGTTCAGCTACAGCTACGTGCTTGTGATGCCGCTCGCGTTCCGCGTGAATGCGGACAGCATCCCGGCGCAGGAGCTGAGGGCCTACTACGACAAGAACCAGGAAGAATTCCGCCTCCCCGAGGCCGCGAAGTTGCGCTATCTCATCGTCGAGAAGAAGCCGTCCGCCAGGGACGAGAGCGACGTGCTCACGTCCGCCAACGACATCTGGAGAGAGCTCAGGGCCGGCACGGACTTCGCGGAACTGGCCACGACCTTCTCGGAGGGGCCCGAGGCGAAGGATGGCGGCGACGTGGGCATGCTGCTACCCAGGACCGGCATGACCCCGGAGTTCGCGAACGTGGCGTTCTCGCTCAAGATCGGAGAGATCTCATCACCGTTCAAGGACAGGAAGGGCCTCCACATCATCAGAGTCGAGGAAAAGAAGACCGAGGATGGCGTGGAGAAGATCAGGTATCGCCAAATCCTGCTGCTCGTCTCGGCCGGGTCGGAGACGCTGGCCGAGATTCACAGCCGCGTCCTGGACCTCGCCGGCAAAGCCGCCAAGACGTCCCTCGAGCAGGCGGCGAAGGAGTCGGGACTTGAGACGCGCGAGACCAGCTTCTTCACCAGGGACGGCATTTCCCCCATCCTGCCGCAGGACGCGGCAGTCAGAGAGTTTCCGTTCAAGAACAAGGTAGGCGCCGTGGGAAAACCCGTGGAGACGCAGAGGGGCTGGGTTGTGTTCCAGGTGGCCGAGAAGAGACCCTCGTCCCTTCCGGGGTTTGAAGAGGCGCTGCAGTCCGTTAAGCTGGCCGTGACCCGCGCCAGGCAGGACGACCTGGCAGGCAGGAAGCTCGAGACCGTCGCGTCGATGATTTCGCGGGGCGCGAACCTTGAGCAGGCGGCGGCCGCCGCGTCGCTCAAGGTGGATAAGGTCACGGAAGTAGGCATCTACGAAGTCGGCTCGGCCGTCGGCAAGGAACCGGCGATGATCGGTGCGGCTCTGGCGCTTGCCCGGGGGCAGACGAGTTCCGTCATCAAGGGCGGCGAGGGGTTCTTCATCCTGAGGCTGGACAGCCGGACGGCCTTCGACGAGCAGCTCTTCCAGTCTCAGAAGCAGCAGCTCAGGGCACAGCTGCTCCAGCAGAAGCGTATGATAGCGGCCTCCATCTGGATGGAGCAGCTCCGCGGCTCCGCCAAGATAGAGGACTACAGGGCGGAAGTCCTGGGCTTCTAGCCGGCGGGCTGGGAAGGCTTGCGGTCGGCGGAGTCCGTGTCTTTGTCGTCGTCCACGGACGATTCTATCTCCTTCGCCGCCTTCTTGAACTCCTTCACTCCCTTCCCGAAAGACCTCATCACTTCGGGGATCCTCCTGGCTCCGAACAGGAGAAGCACTATGAGGACGATTATGAGGATTTCCCTGAACCCTATGTTACCCACGTCTGTCACCTCCAGTCAGAAGCACGTCAAGTCACCAGGTTGAACCACTTCAGAAGATGCGCGAGTAGGAATACGAAAAGAAAGCTCACCACGTTCGCTTTAATCGAGAATCCGAACGTCACGGAAAGTACTATCAGGTTGAGCGTCGCCGGCGGAAACACGTACGTGAAACCGGTTATGAAGACCTTCTTCACGGGCGATTCCGGCAGGAAATAGCCCAGAACCTCTCCTATGGCGCTGCCCAGTACGAGGCCCAGGAGCAGGATCAGGGTGAGGTATCCAAGCTTTCGACCGCTCAACTCCGGTCACCTCCCTCGAGTCATGTTATGACAGCCCCTTGGCGTGATTCCCGCGGCCCCTGAGTCGAAGCTCCGGCCAGTCTGAGCCGATGACTACGACCACGTCACTGCTCGGGGCGCTCACTCTCTGCGTCAGAACGAGCTTGCAGTCCAGGACCTGGCCGACCCTGAGGGCCTTCTCGCTCAAACCGCATCTGTCCACCACGAGAGTACGCTCGTAGTCGAAGGCGTCGGCGTTTCCGGTTCCCACGATGTCGAAGCCCGCTTCCCTGAGGGACGCGGCCACGTCTTCGGCGACGCCTTCCGAGCCGCAGCCGTTCAGCACCATCACCCTGATGTCGAAAGCGAGGTCGACCGTCTCCGGCGCCTCCCGGGCGCGGCCGCGCAGGAGCGGATACCCCAACACGACCATCAGGGCCACCACCCCGACTACGTACAGATGCGTGATACCCAGTCGGCCGAGCAGGCGGCTAGCGGACCCGCTTCCCTTTCGTGCCATGTGCCTTCCTGTTCATCGCTCCCAGCCCTGCTCTGAGCCTCCGGTAGCTGTCAACCAGCGACTCCGGCAGAACCTTGGTGTTGGATACGGTCGACATGAAGTTCGTGTCGCCGGCCCACCTGGGCACCACGTGCACGTGGAGGTGACCCAGCACTCCCGCGCCGGCGCACTTGCCCAGGTTGAGCCCAACGTTCAGGCCCTCCGCGCGGTACACCCGCCTGAGCAGGCGCTCGCACAGAGCCACCTGCCCCACGAGCTCCAGCGATTCCTCTTCGGTCAGGCCCGTGAAGGAGCTGACGTGCCGCCGCGGCGCCACCATCAGATGGCCGCAGTTGTACGGAAACGCGTTCAGCATGACCAGAGACCAGCGTGTCACCGAAAGCACGAGATTCTTCGGACCTGGCCTCTCCGCGGCCTTTTCGCAGAACAGACAGCCCTTGCTCTTGGCGGACACTATGTACTTCATGCGCCACCCCGCCCACAGTCTCTCGTCCATTGCGGCCTCAGGTCTCCTCGCGCAGCTTGCGCAGGGTGTCTCCACCCTGCGCGAGTTGTTCGACGGTGTTTATGCCCAGCATCTCACGCCAGTCCGGCGCAGCGTACGTGCCCAGCTTCATACCCTTGGAGCGCATAATGCTCACTACGTCGGTGAGATACAGCTCGCCCTGCACGTTGTCGTCAGTCAAAAGCCTGGCACAGGATATCAGAGAAGGAAGTCTGAAGCAATACATCCCCGAGTTGACCTCACGGATCCGGTGTTCGGTTTCCGAGCAATCGTCGTGCTCGACGATCGCGGTCATGTTGCCGGCCGAATCGCGCACGATCCTGCCGTAACCATGCGGGTCTGGCACCACGGCCGTGAGCACGGTGCAGTCAGAGCCGGAAGAGGCGTGCTGGTTCACGAACGCCCTGAGCGTGGACGAGCGCAGGAATGGCGCGTCCCCGGCCAGGACCACGACCGAGCCCCGGCGGTCGGGAATCGTCGCCAGGGCCATCTGCACTGCGTGGCCGGTGCCGTTCTGTTCCGCCTGCACCGCGTACTGGACCGGGTAGTCCCGCAGTGCCTCCATGACCTTCTCTTTCTGGAAACCGACGACCACGACGCTGCGCTTGAGCCCCGCCCTCAGCGCGCACTCCACCACGTATTGCACGAGCGGGCGGCCTTCCAGGCAGTGAAGCACCTTGGCAAGGTCGGATTTCATCCGGGTGCCCTGACCGGCGGCCAGTATGATGCAGATCGTGCTTTGTTCGGACATGCTCGGGCGTCCCCGACCTCCGTTCCCGTGGAGCTCAGACCCGGAGCTTCACGTTGTCTATGAGGCGCGTGTGGCCGACCCTGGCCGCAACCGCGATCAGAACGTCTCCCTTAAGGCGGCGCAGGGGCGTGAGCGCCGCTCCGTCCAGTATCTCAACGTAGTCCACGTCCGTGACGCCGGCTTTCGACAGGACCTTCCTCATCCTGGCCCTGACTGCGGCAGGCCTTCTCTCTCCCCTCCGCACGAGGTCTCGCGCCAGAAACAGCGACCGAGAGATCCCGAGAGCCCTGTGCCTTTCATCCGGGCTGAGGTAGCTGTTCCTCGAGCTCATGGCCAGCCCGTCCTTCTCCCTGACCGTGGGGCAGACCAGCACCCTGACTCCGGCGTTCAGGTCTTCCAGCATTCTCTTGATCACGACTGCCTGCTGAGCGTCCTTCTGCCCCAGCAGGAGCACGTCGGGTCTTATTACGTTCACTAGCTTGAGCACGACCGTGCCCACTCCGGAGAAGTGCCCCGGCCTGAACCTGCCGCAGAGGACGCCGTCCGCGCCCTCCACCGTCACGCGTGTGCGATACCCGGAAGGATACATGTCCGCGGCCGAGGGCACGAACAGCACGTCGCAGCGCTCTCGGCGCGCGAGCCCGGCGTCCCGGGACAGGTCACGGGGATAGCGCTTGAAGTCCTCTTTGGGGCCGAACTGAAGCGGGTTCACAAAGATGCTGGCCGCCACGAGGTCCGCCTCGCGACGGGCTCTCCTGAGGAGACTCAGATGCCCCTCGTGCAGGCAGCCCATGGTCGGCACGAACGCGACGGTCCGGCCGCTCGTCCTGGCCGCGTCTGACCAGCGCCGCATGCCGGCGGTTGTGGTGATTCGTTTCAAGCCGCAGCCGTCCTCCGGGCGCAGCCGCTGGCCGCGCGCTCCGCCCATCACTGTGGCCTTCTATTCGCCGTAGCTGTATTCCAACGTGGGAAACGTGCCGTCCTTGACGTCCCTGACGTACGCGGCGAAGGCGTCGCGCATGACGTCTCCGGCCTCCGAGTACCTCTTCACAAACTTGGGGGCGTACTTGGGGAACAGCCCGACCACGTCGTGCATGACCAGCACCTGGCCGTCGCAGTGCGGGCCGGCGCCGATCCCTATGGTCGGAATGGTGAGCTCCTGGGTGATCTTCTGGGCGACCCGCCACGGGATCCCCTCCAACACCACCGAGAAGCATCCCGCTTCTTCAAGCGCCCTGGCGTCCTCCAGAAGCCGGTCGGCGTCCTCCGGGCTCTTGCCCTGGACTCTGTAGCCTCCGAATTCGAGTATGGACTGCGGAGTGAGACCCACGTGACCCATGACGGGGATCGAGGCGCGCACAATCCGCTCGGCAGTTTCGGCGAAGTCCTTCCCGCCTTCCAGCTTGACAGCGTCCACTCCGGCTTCCTGAACGAATCTCCCGGCGTTTCTGACGGCCTCGTGCTTACCCTGTTGGAACGACATGAAGGGCATGTCTCCGACCACCAGTGCGGCGGGACACGACCGTGCGACCGCCGCGGCGTGGTGCAGCATGTCGGCCATCGTCACGCGCAGCGTATTCTCGTAGCCCAGCACGACCATGCCGAGGCTGTCTCCCACCAGAATCAAGTCCACTCCCGCCTGGTCGGCCAGCCGGGCCGTCGGGAAGTCGTAGGCCGTGAGGGCCGCTATCTTCTCGCCCGTTTTCTTCATCTTCCTGACGGCGCAGGCCGTCAGTTTCTTTCTCTCACTCGATTTCTTTTCGCCGTTCATCACTCTTGCCTCCGATGGGGGTGTAGTAGAGCGTCCCGTCGGAATGTTGCTCCACCATCTTCAAGAGATCCGTGACGTAATCCGGGTTTTCGACGAAGTCGATTTCGGACGTGTTCACGACCAGCAGCGGAGCGTCCGTGTAATGGAAGAAGAAGTAGTTGTACGCCTCGTTCAGCGTCTGGAGGTACTCGGGGTCCATGTTCTTTTCGCAGGACCTCGCCCTCTTGGCTATGCGCTTCATCAGCACCTCGGTCGAGGCCTGAAGGTAGATGACTATGTCCGGCTTGGCTATCTGCTGCTCCAGCGCGGTGGCTATCCTGTCGTACAGGGCGAATTCTTTCTCGTCCAGGTTCACGTTGGCGAATATCCTGTCCTTCTGGAACATGTAGTCGCTGACGGTCTTCTTGAAGAACATGTCCCGCTGGAGCAGGTCCCGCTGCTGCTGGAAGCGGCTCAGGAGAAAGAACACCTGTACCTGGAACGCATGCCGTTGCCTGTCCTTGTAGAAGCCTTCCAGAAACGGGTTGGCCTCCACCTCTTCCAGCACCGCCCTGGCGTTCATCCTCTCGGCAAGCATATTTGCGAGGCTGGTCTTCCCCACCCCGATGACGCCTTCTATCGCGATGTAGTTCTTCTCAGTGACGGTCAAAGCCAGAATCTTCCTTTTCTCTTGACCGAGCTGTGGGGTTTGACCTTTTTCAAGAGCTTGCGGATCGGCTCCTTCGTGCGGGGATGCACGAGGTCTGGCTCTATCTCCAGAAGGGGTATGAGGACAAAGGCCCTTTTCTCCAACTCGGGATGCGGGATGACGAGCCCGTCCTCTTCCACGATGTTCTTTCCGTAAATGACTATGTCCAGGTCGATAGTCCTCGGTCCCCATCTCACTGTTCTGACCCGACCCATCCTCTGTTCGATGAGCATCAGGTTCCAGAGGAGTCTTCTGGCCTGGAGGTCAGTCTCGACCAACGCCACGGCGTTGACAAAATTACCCTGCTCCACCTCTCCAACCGGCTCCGAGTCGTAAAGAGAGGAAACGGTGATGAGCTTGGTGAACGGCATCACGGCGATCTCGTCCACCGCCCTCCTGATGTTCCTCTCCTTCTCTCCGAGGTTACTGCCTATTCCTATGAACGCCCTCACGCCTTCCTGCTCCTCTCCAGCTCCACCTCGACGTTGGTCAGACTGGCCGAGAACGGCACGTTGGGCTTCCTCACTCTGACCACCACCTTCTCGACCTGGAAGTTCTTGAGCAACTTGTCCGCCACCGCGCCTGCCAGGGCCTCCAGCAGCTTGTAGGAGCCGTGCTCGACGAGGTCCTTCAGCATGCGGTACACCTTCGTGTAGTCTAGCGCGTCGGCCAGGGCGTCCCCGGACGCGCACGAGCTGAAGTCGCCCTGGAGCTCCACGTCCAGCTCCAGCCGCTGCCCCAGCTGCCTTTCTGCCTCCAGGCATCCGTGATGCCCGAAGAATGATAATCCCGTCAACCTCAGCTTGTCCATAGGGCCAAACCCGCCATGCGTTCCAGACCCTCGGCAATCTCCGTCTCCGGCCGCGTGAGAGCGAGCCGGAACCAGCCCTCTCCGTTTTTTCCGAACCCCGAGCCCGGGGCCACGGAGACACCCGTTTTCTCGAGCAGGCGCACCGCCAGCTCCATCGAGCTCATGCCCGCCGGCACCCTTGCCCAGACGTAGAACGTGCCGCCGGGCATGAAGAAGTGACACCCCATCCGCCTGAGCTTTTCGAAGGCCAGGTCGCGCCTCCTCTCGAACACTCGCAGATTCTCGTCGTAGTTCATGGCCAGCGCGGTCTCGGCGGCCTCCTGGATCGCCCCGAACACGCTCGAATCCAGGTTCATCTTGACCTGCGCCAGCGCCAGTAGAATCTCCCTGTTGCCGACGGCGAAACCTATTCTCCAACCGGTCATGTTGAACGTCTTGGAGAATGAATGCACCTCAATCGCGCAGTCCATCGCACCCTTCGCGGCCAGCATGCTGGGTGAGCTGAACCCGTCGAACGTTATCTCGCTGTATGCGGCGTCGTTGCAGACGGCGATTCCCCTGGACCGCGCGTACTCTATCAGACTGTCGAAGAAGGCCGGGCTCGCCACCGCGCCGGTCGGGTTGTTGGGATAGTTCACGAACAGGAGCTTCGCGTCGCCGGCTGCCTCCAGCTCGGCCAGGTCGGGCAGAAACGAATTCGCCTCATGAATGCCGAAGCGGCGTACCTCGGCCCCCACCATGAGCGACATGTTCTCGTACACGGGATAGCCCGGGTCGGGCACGAGGACGGTCTCGCCCTCGTTCACGACGGCCATGGGCAGGTGTCCCAGTCCTTCCTTGGAGCCGATGAGCACCAGCACCTCGTGCTCCGGGTCCAGCGTCACCTCGAACCTGCCCTGAAACCACGAGGCGATGGTGCGCCTGAGCGCCATGGAACCGGCGTAGCCGGGATACCTGTGATTGGACGGGTTCCCGACCGCCTCCCTCATCCTGTCGACTATTCTCGAGGGCGTGGGCAGGTCCGGGTCGCCGACCGCCAGGTCGATGACCTTCGCGCCTTTCCCGGCAGCCCTCTTCTTGGCCTTGTCTATTTCGTCGAAGAGATAAGGCGGCAGTCTGTCCAGCCTCGCGGCCTTGACCGAATCCTGAAAGCTCTTCTGTGCCTTGTGGTTCATGCTGATTTCTGCTCCGGCGATGATGCTTCCGTTCTCGAACGTGAATCTACAGCATGGTGCGCCGGAAGTCAATGCGGGCGGGGCGGCGAGGGCAGGCGGTTGGCGGACGCCCTGCCGCGCGGGGGGAGCCAGGCGCCGCCCGGCGGCTTATCTCCCGCGCCTGTGCGCCCAGCCCTGGACGAGCGTGGCCTTCAGGACCTGCGCCACGAAAGGCACGTTCAGGTTCCGCTTCACTATGTCCTTGAACGGCCTGCTGCCCGAGACGCAGTCGAACAGCGCCTGCTTCACGTCAGGCCTGCGTTTGGCCAGAGCGATGACCCTGTCCATCGAGAGGTGGTTCGACGTGTACACTGCCAGGAAGCGCATGAAGCGTCCGTAGAGGACGTCCGACTTGAACTCGGCGCACCCGTCGTAGAAGCTTCTGAACGCACGCGAGGACACGCCCTTGTCCAGCATCGTCAAGGCCGCCAGCCGTCCCGTCAGGAGGGCCGTGTTGATGCCCTTCCCCTTGAAGGGCCGGACGAGGCCCGCGGCGTCTCCCACCACGACGTAACGGTCGCCGTAGATCCCGGAAGCCAGCCCGAGCGGGAAGCTGCCCTTGTAGTAGCCCTCGGCGGAACATCCAGGCGGGAGCATTTCGGCCACCTCTGGCAGGGCGAGAAATGCGTCCATGTCCACTGACTTCACGTCCTTCCCTGCCACGACAACGGATATGTGATTCCCCTTGGGGATGAGCGCGCCGAACTCGATCCTGGGGATTGCCGGCAGGTAGACGTAGATGCGGTCGGAAAGGAGGTCGTTGACCCTGTCCAGGCCGGCGGGATGTACCTTCGTGACGACGGTCTCGATGGGCTCGGGCGGCCTGTAGGCCGTGCGCTTGCTGAACACGCCGGCCGCAGCGCGGTCCAGGCCGAACGCTCCGACCACGGCGTCGACTTTCCAGTTGCCGCTGTCGCTGTAGACCATCACGGAGTCGGACGACACCTCGATGTCAGTGACGCGGCTCGCGACGAGATTGACTCCGCGCTCCCGGGCCGTCTCCAGCAGGAAGGCGTCGAACTGGACTCTCCTGACCGCGTGGGATAGCTCCGCCTCGGATTCGCAATCCAGTATGACTTCGTTCGTCGGGCAGGTCAGCACGTAACCGCTGATCTCACGCTGTATGAGACCGCGGGGAAGCTCGATGCCGAAGTCCCGGGACAGTATGGACAGGAGAGGCGGGGAGAGCACACCCAGGCACTGGTTCAGGTGCTCCCCGAATCTTTTCGATTCGAACAGGAACACCGTCACGTTCGTGCCGGACGTCCTGGCTGCCTCCCTCAGAGTGAGGGCCGCCGCCACTCCGGCGGGCCCTCCGCCGATGACCGCGACCCGCTGCCCGCTGACTAGAGGCTCATCGGCTCCGGCTTGACGACCCGCTGTGTGTGGCATGGCGTTTCTAATGCATGCCGTGCGCGTGCGGCATCGGCATCGCTTCCTCTTCTTCCGGTTTATCCACGACCAGCGCCTCGGTCGTCAGAATGAGGCCGCCTATGCTGGCGGCGTTCTGTAATGCTGCGCGCACCACCTTCGTGGGGTCCACGATGCCGGCCTTGATGAGGTCCTCGTACTTCCCGGACCGCGCGTTGAAGCCGGAGCTGCCTTCCATCGTCTTTATCTTCTGGACCACCACAGACCCCTCTTCGCCCGCGTTCGCCGCTATGAGCTTGGCCGGCTCTTCCAGGGCCTTGAGCACTATCTCCGCACCCACCTTGTCGTCGCCGTGGAGTTTGAGCTTTGACACCGCCGCGGCGGCTCTTATCAACGCCACGCCGCCTCCCGGCACTATCCCCTCCTCCACCGCGGCGCGGGTGGCCGCGAGCGCGTCCTCTATCCGGGCCTTTCTCTCTTTCATCTCGACCTCGGTCGCGGCGCCCACGTTTATGACCGCCACACCGCCGGTGAGCTTGGCCAGCCGTTCCTGCAGCTTTTCCTTGTCGTACTCGGACGTGCTGTCCTCGATCTGCTTTCTTATCTGGGTGATCCTGCCCTGGACGTCGGCCTTCTTGCCGGCGCCTCCGACCAGCGTGGTGTTTTCCTTGTCCACCGTCACCCTCTTAACCTTGCCCAGGTCGCCGGTAGTGGCGTTCTCCAGTTTGAAGCCCGTCTCCTCGGATATGACCCTGCCGCCGGTGAGTATCGCGACGTCCTCCATCATCTCTTTTCTGCGGTCGCCGTAACCGGGAGCCTTGACCGCCACGCACGACAGAATTCCCCGCAGCTTGTTCACGACCAGCGTTGCCAGGGCCTCGCCGTCAACTTCCTCGGCCACGATGAGCAGGGGCTTGCCCAGCTGGGCGATCTTCTCCAGTATCGGCAGCAGCTCGTGCATCGAGCTTATCTTCTTGTCGTAGAGGAGCACCACAGGCTCCTCGAGCACTGCCTCCATCCTCTCGGCGTCAGTCACGAAGTAGGGAGATATGTATCCGCGGTCGAACTGAAGGCCCTCCACGAACTCCAGGGCCGTGTCGATGCTCTTGGCCTCTTCGACGGTGATGACGCCGTCCTTTCCCACTTTTTCCATGGCGTCGGCGATGAGCTTCCCTATCTCGGGGTCGTTGTTGGCCGATATCGCGGCCACCTGCTCCAGCTCGTCCCGCCCGACCACCGTCTTGCAGGATTTCTTGAGGGCCTCAACTACCGCCTCGACGGCCTTGTCCACGCCCCGCTTGAGTCGCATCGGATTGGCGCCTGCCGTCACGTTCTTGAGCCCCTCCCGCACGATCGCCTGGGCCAGGACGGTCGCGGTAGTCGTGCCGTCGCCGGCGATGTCGTGCGTCTTGGTGGCCACCTCGCGCATCAGCTGAACGCCCATGTTCTCCACTGGGTCGCTCAGCTCTATCTCCTTCGCTATGGTGACGCCGTCGTTCGTGATCACGGGCATCCCGAATTTCTTGTCCAGGACGACGTTTCTTCCCTTCGGGCCGAGCGTGACTTTCACGGTATTTACGAGCTTGTCAACTCCGCGCTTCAGGGCGTCGCGAGCCTGAACGTCGAACGTGATGATCTTCGGCATCTAGGAATCTCCTTCCATGAACGTAAAGCAGTCTGACATTCTCCGGCCGCTCCCGGGCCTGTTCGGCCAGGATGGCAGCCGTCAACGCGTTCGAAAGAGTGTAGCAACGTGCGCGGCCCGCGTCCAGCCAAAAGACGCCCGGAGAGGCGTCTCCGGCGCGGTCAGGGCTTTGCCCTCGAGTTCATCCGGTGGATGGCCAGCAGTCCTGTCAGCACGAGCCCGTCCACGAGCTCGTCCACGTTGGAGCAATGAGGCACAATGAGGTGCGAATAACCGCCCGTGGCCACGACCTTGGGCCGTGTCCCCAGCTCCTTGAACATGAGGGACAGTATGCCGTCAACGAGCCCCGCTGCGCCCAGCACTATCCCCGCCTGGAGGCTCTCTTCGGTGGACTTCCCTATGACCGACGGCGGTTCTCTCAGCTCGACCCGGGCTAGCTTGGCCGCTCTCCGGAACAGCTCCTCCGCCCCGGTCCCCACTCCCGGCGCGATGGCGCCCCCGAGGTACTCTCCTGAGGCGGACACGACGTCAAACGTGGAGGCGGTGCCCATGTCCACAATGATGACCGGCGTGCCGAAAAGCCGGATCGCTCCGACCGCCGTGGCTATCCTGTCGCTGCCTATGGAGAACGGGTCGCGGTACTTTACCTTGAGGCCTGTCTCGACGGTGCTGTCGACCACGAGTGCGTCCTTGTCGAAGAACTGCCGGGCCATCTCCACGAAGCCCGGAGTCAGGGCCGGCACGACCGAGCACATGACGCAGTCGGCGTCTCTCGCGAGCTTCAGCCCCTTGGCCGCGCAGTAGTGCGCCACTAGCAGGGCCAGCTCGTCCGCGGTGCGGAGCTGGGTCGCGACCCGCCAGCGCAGGACCAGCTTCTCGTCCTCGAAGACGCCGAACTCCGTGATCGTGTTCCCTACGTCAATCGCCAGCAGCATCGGCTTCTCCTTCCTTGCGTCTCTTTATCAGCATCGAAACCAGTATGCTCAGGAAATACAGCCCCACTATGGGAAACGCCACCACAAGCTGGCTGGGTCCGTCGCCCGGAGTCACGACGGCGCCGATAATGAATATTATCACGACCGCGTACCTCCACTTCCGCTTGAGCCACTCCGGCGACAGAAACCCCATCCACGTGAGCACCGCGACCACCAGCGGGAACTGAAACAGAAGGCCCATGGCAAGGCATATCTGCATCACCAGGGACAGGTAGCTGTTGACCGATATCATCGGCTGCACGCTCGCCGTGCCGAAGCCGATGAGTATCTTCATCATGACCGGGACCAGCACGAAATACGAGAACGCCGCGCCGCCGTAGAAGAAAACGGTCGAAAACAGCACGAGCGGGGTCAGCGCCGTCTTCTCGCGGTGAAGCAGCCCCGGGACCACGAACTTCCACAGAAAGAAGAAGATGACCGGCAGCGAGGCCAGAGCGCCCAGCACGACGGCGATCTTGAGCCGGACGGTGAAGGCCTCTGCCGGACCGATGAACACGGCTCCGCCGATGGGCTTCACCAGCTGGTCCATCACCCAGCCGGAAAGGAACCACGCGGCCGAGGACAGCACGACCATGACCACGAGGGAGTTTATGATGACCTTCCGGAGCTCCTCGAGATGTTCCAGGAAGGACATGTCCTTCTCGCCCGAAAGAGCCTTACTGTCTTCAGTCATCCAGCTCCTTGGCTTTGGCGCGCCGCGGCCTGCGCCGCGCCGGGCTCAGTCATCCAGCTCCTTTGGCGTTTCCCGCGCGTCCTGCCGGACCGGGCGGTCGTCCCACTGCTCGTTCCTGCTGATGAGGTTCTTCAGCTCTTCCATGAACTGGTTTACGTCTTTGAAGTGCCTGTAGACCGAGGCGAACCTCACGTAGGCCACCTCGTCAAGGTTGGACAGGGCCTGCATCACGCTCTCTCCGACGTCGCGGCTGGTCACCTCGCTCCGCATGTGCTTCTGGATGACGGACTCGACGCCGTCCACAATCTCGTCGATGGTCTCGGGCGAGATGGGTCTCTTCTCGCAGGCCTTGAGTATGCCGGCTTTGAGCTTGTCGCGTTTGAACGGCTCGCGCCTGCCGTCCTTCTTGATGACCATGAGGGGGGTGGTCTCTATGTACTCGTAAGTGGTGAACCTCTTCCCGCACCCCAGGCATTCCCTTCTGCGTCTGACCGCGGTGTTGTCCTTAGTCGACCTCGAGTCGACGACCTTGTCTTCTCCGTGTCCGCATGCAGGGCAGTTCATGGAACCTCGCTTTGCTATGAGACGGGCTCGACGTCTCCGGCCAAGAAACTGCGGTGTACCCCTGATTCCAGCCTGAGCACCAGAGCTCCACCGGCGTCTATGTCGTGAAAGACTCCCTCGACGGTCTCGCCGCGGGTCTTGATTCGCACGATCGTACCAAAAAGCGGGCACATGGAGCGCCACTCTCCCATCAGGGCCGGGAGCCCCCGCTGCAGGAACACGCCGTACAGTTTCTCAAACTGCGACATGAGCTCCGCCACGAGCGCCGTCCTGTCGGCCCGATGTCCGGTCGCGAGGAACACCGAGGTCGCCGAGTCCCTGAGCTCGGGCGGGAAGTCGTCCGTCCCCTGGTTCAGGTTGATGCCCATGCCGCAGACGACGAACTCCACCCTGTCCCCCGCCGCCTTCATCTCCGTCAGTATCCCACATATCTTCCGTCCCTTCACCATTACGTCGTTGGGCCATTTGAGGGACACGCTCATGGGATGCAGCTTCCGAAGCGCCTTGGCCACGGCCAGGGAAGCGCACATGGTGATGCCCGGAGCCACGCTCGGCCGCACGTCGGGCCTGAGGACCACCGACATCCACGCCCCCAGTCCGGCCGGAGAATGCCACTTCCTGGACAGCCGCCCCCTGCCGCTTGTCTGTTCGTCGGCGATGACGACGGTCCATTCGGCCGCGCCCTTCTCGGCCTCCTCCCACGCGGCTTCGTTTGTGGAGCCGACGCGTTCGAACGTCAATGTCCGCGCCTTCAACGCTCTATTTCCTCGACAAGAAGACTCATGTCTATTGACTTGTAAGAATGCGTGAGAGCGCCGACGGAGATGTAGTTGACTCCCGTGAGGGCGATGTCCCTCACGTTCTCCAGGCTCACGCCTCCGGAGACCTCGGTGTCCAGGCACCTGGCCTTGGCGTCCGCGGTCTTAGGAGGCGCGCTCTCCCGCTTGTGGTTCTCAACTATTTCCAGCGCCCTTCCGATGTTGACCAGGGTCATGTTGTCCAGGAGCACCCTGTTGACCCAGCACTCGCAGGCCTCCTTCACGTCCTCGGGCGTCCTGGCCTCCACCTCGATGGGAATGTCGCCCTTCGTGCTCCGCATGTGTTCTCTGACTCTTCGCACGGCCTCGGTGATGCTCCCGGCCGCGGCGATGTGGTTCTCCTTGATTAGGTACATGTCGTAAAGCCCGAACCTGTGGCTGTCGCCGCCCCCAACTCTGACTGCGTATTTCTCCAGGATGCGAAGCCCGGGAGTGGTCTTCCGCGTGTCGGTTATCCTGGCCTGCGTGCCTCGCGTTCTTCTCACGAACCTGTCGGTCAGGGTGGCTATGCCGGACAGACGCTGAAGGAAATTCAGCGCGACTCGTTCGCCGGTGAGGATGGCCCTGGCGTTCCCCCGCAGGGAGCAGACTCTCCTGCCCGCCGCCAGGCTCTCTCCGTCTTTCAGATGCGCCGTGAACTCGACGGCGGCGTCCAGCTGCCGGAACACGATCTCGGCGATCTGAGTCCCGGCCAGTATCCCGCCCTCCTTGGCCAGAATCACGGCCTTGGCCACGAGATTATCCGGCACGGTGGCGGCAGTGGTGATGTCTCCGAAGCCCACGTCCTCGGTCAGGGCGAGGGCCACCCTGGGCGCGGCGATGGATTCGAGGTTGATGCTCGGCCTATCTTTTTTCTTTTCTGCCACGACTTCCTCCCGGACGCGAGGTCGCTTTCCGTGCACGATGGCCCGCGGCTCCAGCCCTGCCGCTCGCAGTTCTCTCCCGCACG
Organism: uncultured bacterium; assembly: GCA_964570935.1. Lineage (GTDB taxonomy): Bacteria > Eisenbacteria > RBG-16-71-46 > JAFGJU01 > JAFGJU01 > JAFGJU01. The sequence goes on along the minus strand of CAZMZP010000060.1, from coordinate 11,025 downwards.
CCCGCCACCTTTCCCCTGCTGCCGGTCACGACCGTCCGCAGCTCTTCCAGCTTGTCCCTCAGACTGGCGGCCTTCTCGAATTCCATCTTTCTCGCCGCCGCGAGCATCTCCCGTTCCAGCAACTCGGCCAGGGCCTCCCTGTCCATCTTGCCGAACACCGAGGAATCGAATTCAGGCGGCTCGGCCTCCTTCACAGTGGCGTCGGCCACCGCGGTCGCTCTCATCACCTCTTCCAGCGACTTGACGATGGACTTGGGCGTGATGCCGTGCTCCCTATTATACTCCAATTGCTTCTTGCGCCGCCTCTCGGTCTCGCTGATGGCCCTGTCCATGGATCCCGTCATGGTGTCGGCATACAGTATCACGTCGCCGAACACGTTCCGGGCCGCTCTGCCGGCGGTCTGTATCAGCGAGCGCTCCGACCGCAGGAAGCCCTCCTTGTCCGCGTCCAGCACCGCCACCAGGGAGACCTCGGGCAAGTCAAGCCCCTCGCGCAGCAGGTTTATCCCCACCAGCACGTCGAACTCCGCCAGGCGAAGCCCCCTGAGGATCTCCACGCGCTCTATCGCGTCTATGTCGGAGTGGATGTAGCGCACCCTGACTCCCATCTCCTGAAGATAGTCGGTCAGGTCCTCGGACATCCTCTTCGTGAGTGTAGTGACCAGGACGCGCTCCTTCCTCTGGACGCGCTTCCTGATCTCCTCCAACAGGTCGTCCACCTGGTTGGCCGTGGGCCTCACGTCTATGGAAGGGTCCACCAGCCCGGTGGGCCTTATCACCTGCTCGACCACGACTCCCTTGCACTTCTCCAGTTCGTACTCCGCTGGAGTGGCCGACACGAATATGGCCCGGCTCACCAGCTCGTCGAACTCGTCGTACTTCAGGGGCCTGTTGTCCAGCGCCGAAGGCAGCCTGAAACCGTACTTGACCAGCGTCTCCTTCCTGGAGCGGTCGCCCTCGTACATCCCCCTCACCTGAGGCACGGTGACGTGAGACTCGTCAATCACCACCAGGAAATCGCCGCGGAAATAGTCCAGCAGCGTGTAAGGCCTCTGGCCCGGCGCTCTGCCGCTCAGATGCCTTGAGTAGTTTTCAATCCCGGGACAGTAGCCGACCTCCTTCAGCATCTCGAGGTCGTACTCGGTGCGAGTCCTGAGCCTCTGCGCCTCCAGCAGAGCTCCCTGGGCCTCGAACTCCTTCAGACGCTCGTCCAGTTCCTGCCTTATGGACCCGAGGGCCCTCTCGACGTTGGCATACGCAGTCGCGAAGTGCGACGCCGGGTAGACGGCCGTGCGCTCCAGTCTTTTCAGGGCCTTTCCGGTCAGGGTGTCTATCTCCGACAGCCGGGCCACTTCGTCCCCGAAGAACTCGACCCGTACGGCGGTCTCTTCGTACGCGGGCCAGACGTCCACAACCTCGCCCCTCACCCTGAACGTCCCCCTCTTGAACGCGACGTCGTTCCGGTCGTAGTGCATCTCCACGAGCTTCCTGAGCACCGCCTGGCGCTCGGCCTCCTGTCCCGTTTCCAGCATCAGCACCAGGCGAGTGAACTCCTCCGGGCTCCCCAGTCCGTAGATGCAGGAAACGCTGCTCACTATCACGCAGTCGTCGCGCTGCAGGAGAGCGCTCGTGGCGTTCAGCCGGAGCCGGTCTATGTCGTCGTTGATGGAGGCGTCCTTCGCGATGTAGGTGTTGGTGGACGGCACGTAGGCCTCGGGCTGGTAGTAGTCGTAGTAGCTGATGAAATAGCCGACCGCGTTCTCGGGGAAGAAGGACCGGAACTCGCCGTAGAGCTGCGCGGCGAGAGTCTTGTTGTGCGATATGACCAGGGTCGGCAGCCCGAGCGCGGCTATCACGTTGGCCACGGTGAAGGTCTTCCCGGAGCCGGTGACGCCCAGCAGCGTCTGGTACTTCCGGCCGGAGAGGAGGCCCTGGGTCAGCTCCCTGATGGCCTGCGGCTGGTCTCCGCGGGGCTCGTAGGGAGCCACGAGTTTGAAGGGCGCGCTCATCAGTACCCGATGCGCGCGGTGTAGGCCACCACCACTTCTTTGTCCTTCGGGACGTTCACAGTGAACTCGGCGGTCCTGGAGTCCTTCTTGACCGGCGGGTGCGAGCTCGTTACGATCTTCCAGTCGCCCCAGAAGTGCTCTACGGCCGTCACGTCGACCGCCTCGGCTTTGTGATTCCGCAGCTTTATCTCAACAGTCACCTCGCGCAGAGTCCTCGTTATCTGGCGGGAGGACGTCTCGGTCCGCTCGCCGACGACGTCAAAGGCGTTCCCCAGGTAGAGCCGCAGCTTCTCGTCCTTGGCGGTGTGCTTTATGGCGTCCTCGCCCACGAACTCCAGGCTCTTGTCTATGTCCTCTTTGTAGACCCGGACCTTACCCTCGGGGAGCGGCATGCCGAGGCCCTCGGCCTCGGAGTTCACCAGCTCCAGAGTTATCCTGACCTCGGTGGGATGCTGCTGCCCGTCGTACGTGAACACCTTCTTGGCGTTGGCCTGGGCCTCCGGGAACAGGGAGATCTGTTTGACCTCGTTGTTGGCCAGCGTCGTTGTCCTGGGCAGAGAATACAGATGGTATTCGAAGAACGGCCGCTCCTCCATCCCGACGGCCTGCGCCCCCATCATGTCAGCCTCATACGCCATGGCCTTGCGCGGCATCATCTGCGGCGGCGTCACCCTGTGGATTTTTCCCGCCACCACCTTGAGCCTGGCGTCCTTGTACGTCGCGCCCGACTGGTTATCCACGGACACCCAGCCGTTCAAAAGAACTGATGCGTCCTTGGCGTCCGACACGGCGACGTACTCCGCGTGCCAGTCCAGGCCCTCAGTCAGGTAGCTCACTTCCACGTTGTGCTTGCCGGACTTCTCGGAGAGGAGTTTCCAGACCAGGGTGGGCTTCGTGATGAGACCGCCCGGAAGCGCCGGGAAACTGATGTCCCTCACCTGCTCCATCGACACCACGGTCACGGGTCCCTGCTTTCCCTCCGGCGCCAGCACCAGGCTCTGGCCGTCGAAACTGAGGAGCGTCCCCTCGAACACCTTCTCCTGTTTGGTGAACACAGTGACCCTGTTGTCCACGTACTTCGCGAGCAGCTTGGACGCGCTCACAAGGTCGTACTGGTAGTTCTGCTCCAGGATGGCCACGGCGCCCGGCGCGGTCTTGGACACGAAGTGGACAGACGTGGGGTCGATCCTGGACGGCACGTCCTTGAAATCCAGCTCGCTCTGCCCCAGCGGGATCGAGACTTCGCGGAGGTCCTTCACGAGGCCGATGTTCTCGTTGTAGACGGTGACTGCGACCTCCTCGCCCACGGCCACAAGAGACGGCCACGCGAGAAGGCAGAACGTCAAACACAGCACGACACTCATGGTTCGCCGCATGGTTTCACCCCCGCGCAGAAGTGGAACAACTATCGGGGCCGGACCCGGCATTGCGCCGGGACCGCCGGTCACTTGCCCGCGCCGCCCAGGGCGGCAAGATGCTTCTCCAGCTTGTCCGTGAGCTCTTCGAACGTCTTGAGCTTGAGCCGCTCCCTCTCCACCACCTCGGGTTTCGCCTTGGCCACGAAATCCTGGTTGTTGAGCTTCTTGAGCGTGAATTCCAGGTCTTGGCGCGCCTTCTCGAGCTCCTTGTTGAGCCGCCGTTTCTCCACGTCCACGTCTATCAGCCCCTCGAGCGGCATGTAGATGCCCATGGACTCCGTGATGAAGCTCGCCGCCAGCCCGGGCTTGGTCACGGCCGGAGAGATCTCGGCCTCGTCGACCTTGCACAGGGACCTGATGCTCGCCTCGTTTCGCTTGAGCACCTCCAGATGCTTGCCGTCAGTCTTTATCAGGACCGATGCCTTCCTGTTCGGAGGCACGTTCATCTCGGAGCGTATGTTCCTGATTCCGCTCACCGCCAGCTGGAGCACGGCCATCTCCTCCTCGGCCGCTTCGTCTATCGCGGACTTCGAGCTCTTGGGCCACCGCGCCCTGACGATGCTCTCGCCCGAACCCGGCAGCTTCTGCCATATCTCCTCGGTGATGAATGGCATGAACGGGTGCAGGAGCTTGAGCAGGGCGTCCAGCACCCTGTGCGTCACGTACTGGGCGGCCGCGTAGCCCGGCGCGGACTTGTCTCCGTAGAAGCGTATCTTGGCCAGCTCCAGGTACCAGTCGCAGAACTCGCCCCACGCGAACTCGTACAGCTCGCGGCCGGCGTCGTTGAACCTGTAGGTGGTGAGGTTCCTGCCCACACCCTTGGTCAGCTTCGAAAGCCGGCTCAGGATCCACCTGTCCTCCAGCGACAGTGTCAGCGTCTTGGGGTCCACCCTGGAGGGGTCGTAGCCTTCCAGGTTGGCGATGGCCAGCTTGGACGCGTTCCAGAGCTTGTTGGCGAAGTGCTTGCCCGTGTCCAGCTTCTTCTCAGAGAAAAGTATGTCCTGGCCCGTGGGCGTGAGCAGCGCCATCGTGAAGCGCAGCGCGTCCGCGCCGTACTTGCCTATTATGTCGATCGGGTCGGGCGAGTTGCCCAGTGACTTGCTCATCCGGCGGCCCAGCTCGTCCCGCACTATGCCGTGCAGGTGCACGTGGTAGAACGGCACCTTGCCCGTGAACTCGAGCCCGGCCATTATCATCCGCGCCACCCAGAAGAAGATGATGTCCGGCGCGGTGACGAGGAGAGAAGTCGGATAGAAGTATTTCAGGTCCTCCGTCTCCTCGGGCCAGCCCAGCGTGGAGAACGGCCACAGCCAGGAGGAAAACCAGGTGTCCAGCACGTCGCTCTCCTGGTGGAAACTGCTTCCCGAGCACTTGCTGCACTTCTCGGGCCCGGTGCGCGAGACGTGGATCTCCTCGCACGCGTCGCAGTACCAGATGGGCATCCGGTGTCCCCACCAGAGCTGGCGCGAGATGCACCAGTCCCTGATCCCCTCCAGCCACTGGAGGTACACCTTGTTCCACCGTTTGGGGAAGAACTTGACCGTGCCCTTCCTGGCGGCCTCGATGGCCGGCTGGGCAAGCGGCTTCATCCTCACGAACCACTGGTCCGAGAGGTACGGCTCCACCACCGTGTCGCAGCGGTGGCAGTGTCCGATCGAATACTCGTACGGCTCGGTCTTTGCCAGAAGCCCTCTGTCCTCCAGGGCCTCCAGCAACTGCTTCCTGCAATCGAACCGGTCCACGCCCGCGAAGTCACCGGCGTTCTGGCTCATCTTGCCGTCTTCGGTCATGACGGCAATCGGAATGAGGTTGTGCCGTTTGCCTATCTCGAAGTCGTTCACGTCGTGGGCGGGCGTGACCTTCACCGCGCCGGTCCCGAACTTGGGGTCCACGTAGTCGTCCGCGATAATGGGTATTTCCCGCCTCATGAACGGCAGGATGGCCGTCTTCCCGACGAGCGCCTTGAAACGCGCGTCCTTGGGGCTCACCGCCACGGCCACGTCGCCCAGCATGGTCTCGGGCCGGGTGGTGGCCACCGTCACGTGCTTCTGTGTGCCCTTGATCGGATACTTGAGGTAATAGAGGTTACCATTTGAAGCAATGTGAATTACCTCTTCATCGGACAGCGCAGTCCCGCACCTGGGGCACCAGTTTATGATGTACTTTCCCTTGTATATGAGGCCCTTGTTGTAGAGTCGGATGAACACTTCCTCGACGGCCCTGGAGAGCCCATCGTCCAGAGTGAAGCGTTCCCGCGGCCAGTCGCACGAACAGCCCAGCAACTGGAGCTGCTTCAGTATGGTGCTCCCGTAGCGGGTCTTCCATTTCCAGACTTCTTCCACGAACTTCTCGCGGCCCAGGTCTTCCTTGCGGATCTTCTTTTGGGCGAGGGAGCGCTCCACCACGTTCTGCGTGGCGATGCCGGCGTGGTCCATGCCCGGCAGCCACAGGGTCTCGTACCCCTCCATCCTCCGCCATCTGATGATGATGTCCTGGAGCGTGTTGTTGAGCACGTGCCCCATGGTGAGACTGCCGGTCACGTTGGGTGGCGGAATCACTATGCAGAAGGGCTTCCTGTCAGGCGTGGGAGCGGCGCCGAAACAGTTCTTTTTGAGCCAGTACGCGTACCACTTCCCCTCCACCTTCGCGGGGTCGTACGGGCCGGCGGAGTCCTTGTGTTTCGCGGAGGAGTCCCCTGAACTGCCGGCGGAGTCCTTGTGTTTCGCGGAGGAGTCCTCCGGCTTTCGCGGGTCCGGATCCTGCGAGCCTGCTCTCTTGGGAGATTCTTCGCTCATTTGTTCACCCTGGGCATAACACCCATTAAGTTTAAGAGCGGCCAACGTCATCGTTCGCCGCTCGCGCACTGGCTTTCTATCCACCGAACGCTATCACACCCCGCCAGCCCTAGTCAACAGGAATTGGGTCGCCGGTCGGCGGGCTCGTCAACCAAGATTGGGGCCACAGGTCAACGCTGGATCGGATTGCGATCATGGGAGGTCGCTGGTTCAAAGCGGGCCCCTGACCTTACCCCGCACCCGCAACTGCGTCCCTGCACGAGGTGAGCCATCGCCTGACGGCAAGGATGCGGGGCTCGAACTAGACTTTGGGGCGACTGCAGCAGGAGGTGATTCCGATTCCGTGGGCATGCGACTCTCTCTTGTGCCGACAGATATCCCCCGGACAATGCAGATTACAACGATTACCGCGATTGCACCCAGAAGAATGTACTTTTGTGTCGACTTCTTCCCAGACCTTCGTGAAACGGGTTGAGTTGTGACCGTCGGAGCATGGACTGGGTCGGCCTCCCTTCCCAGCCAAGCACCGCAATTGCTGCAAAACCGATTTCCCGGAGGATACTAAGTACCACAGTAATGACAATACATAGGCTTCTCCTCCCAGTCCCGGCACTCAGTGAATCAGTACCATCTTCCGCGTGGCCACGAAGTCGCCGGCCTCGAGACGGTAGAAGTAGACGCCGGAAGGCGGGTTGGCCTTTCTGACGTTCTACAGTTCCGTGAACAGGTATCGGATTTCGTCAGGAATTGGGGGCTTCGCGCGCTCGAATCCTGATTCCTCTCACGCAGGGCTTTTCTGTTGCTTCTCCTGCTTCTGTTTTGCCTTTTGATCCTGTTTGCTTGCCTTCTGTTTCTGACTCTTGTGCTTGCCCTTCTTCCCGCCTTTGTCTCCCATTGTGTGGCTCCTTTCCGTTTGCTACGTACCGTGGCTTCCCAACGCGTCACTTGTGTAAACAGCGTTCCCGCCACTATGCACCGCGTTCACAGCCGCTAAACGAGCGCTCACCTGAGCAGCCCCAGCCGCAAGGTCACCGACCTGTCACCCGCTCTCAGAACCGCGAAGTAGACACCCGAGGCCTGGTTCCGTCCCCGTTCATTCCTGCCGTCCCAGTCTGCCTTGTGATCGCCCTGTGGCAGATCGGCGTCGACCAGCGTGCGGAGCAGCCGTCCTTGGATGTCGTAAATGGCGAGCTTGACCCGACTGGCCTCCGGCAGGTCGAACCTGATGACCGTGGCGGGGTTGAAGGGGTTCGGGCTGTTCCACAGGAAAAGGTCCACGCTCGGGGTCGGACCTACATCGACCGCGACGGGCACCGGGGTCGCGTAGACCTTCCAGGCGGAAATCGTGCGGTACTGAAAGCCCCATGGTCCCCCGTTTGTTCTGAAGGCGCGATACCCCAAAGTGCCGGTGGACATGTTCCAGCTGAAGTAGGCGTCCCCCGAGGTCGAGCAGGCGATCCAGTAGGTGCTGTCCGCTTGCAGGACCGGACAATCGGGAATGTATACGTCGACATCGACGTGGTCGTCCCCGCTCACATAGAAGGTCGGAGCGTACGCCAGAACGACATCCGGCACCGTGTCGCCCGGGGCCTCGCTCATCAGACAAACATCAACGCCCCGATAGTTGCCTATCCAGTGCTCCAATGCAAGCACCAGATGATCGAGCGTGTAGTCGCTGCCAGAGGGCACGACGAAGCGCTGGGCTTCGTCGTAGTCGGTATACGTCAGGATGCAGTTGGGACCGGAAAAACCATATCCTCCTCCGGTGTACTTGGGATAGGAATCGAAGATCACATCGGCCAGGCCCACCCCGGCCCACGACAAGCCCGCAACAGCCACAACGAGAAACACGATTCTTGCCCGGCTCACTGCTCAACCTCCTTTCTCGCGATCGGAAAACATGTTGCCCATCCCTGGACTGGACGCGTCCTGACCTTGCTCCTCTGGGCGCTCAATGCAGCAGAACCATTTTGCGCGTGGCCACGAAGGAGCCGGCCTTGAGGCGCGTCGAGACTGCCACAACCACCCGAACTCGTGTTGCAGACCCCGGAGCATCCCAACTCTCGTTGTCTACCTAAATCTCGTCTTAATCTGTCCCCAAGTGGTGTACTCGATGGCCGTAGGACCACAGCCCATGCCAAACGCTCCTATTTGCCCGCATCCCAATCCGTTCGCACACGGAGAGGCGCTGCTCAGACGAAAGTCACTTACCTCGGACCCGCAGAACAGTGGATCCAGACAGAAGTTGCCGTTCACGCCCTCTTGCTCGGCTATGCAGCCCACCCAGTCACCACCCTCATTCCCGAACACATCGCAACACGTGAAGCTCGGACAAGTGCCTAAAGGACTTGTGCGAATAAGGCTGGGCCCTGTGTTTCCAGAGATGATGGTATGGCCAATCTGGGGAAATAGTCCGGCCACCCCATACAGAGCGATCCCAGAACCCGTATTGCCATAGATCGTACAGCCCAATATCTGGGGGAAACCGCCGCTGACATCATCCGGAAAGTCATAAGCAAGGACATCCCCTTTTGGGAACATGCCGCTGTCGCTCAGAAGCACGCCATGCCCTGCATTATCAGCCACCAAGCTACCTTCCATATATATACTACCCTGATCCACCCGTATGCCATCCCCTCCATTACCAAGGACAATGCACTCATGCATGGAGATGCCGGTCAGATAGGCAGTGGCCCCTCCACTCCGGTTGTGGCTCACATTAGCTCTAGTTATCGATAGCCTACCCTTCCAAGAATGGGCTCCTACGCCATCGTTTCCGGTCACTTCGCTGTCCTTGACAGTGGTGAGGCCATAGGACCACACCCCGTGGCCCCTATTGTCAGACACCGTGGAGCTATCTATGGTCGCACCGTGGCCATCTTCTGAGAAGACCCCGCCGCCATTCCGGCTTATCACGGAGTTGCGGACTGTAATACCCGGGCCGGTGACAAAACCACCCACGGCCGCCCCCTGGTTGTCGCTGATGACACAATCAGCAACGTATGCACCGCTGCCGAAGAGATCGATGCCACGGCCAAAACCTCCCTTTATTGTCAACCCGGTAATGCCGAGGCTGACGTATTCAAGGCGGAACACAGCGCCGGTTCCCTGCGCATCCACAATTGTCGTGGAACGCCCGCTGACACCACAGATTGTCAGTCCTCCCTTTTCTTCAACGCCGGCGTGAATTATGTGTACTGGGAACTGCTCGCCTGACGCAGGACTGTACGTGCCCGGACCAACAAGAACCGTGTCACCGTTCACACACGAGTCGATCGCTACCTGAATCGTGTGCGAGGCCTTCTCCCACGTATCGTAGGGCGGAGTATTGCTCCCAGAGGCTGAGACTCTGTATGTCCCGGCGAGTAAACAGGACGGACATGCCAGAGGAAGAACTGCAGATGCTGCGAGTAGAGCGATGACCGTCAACTTCATAGTGCACCTCCGAGCTGCCAAGTCTCGGACAATAGCATTTCTAATTCAATACTGCTGGCTCTCGCTGACTGCCGGTCGCTCGATCCTGTGGAGCAGCAGGCTGGCCCTATGTCCACAAGTCCCGGGTGGCGATTCCCGCCTGCTTTCGCACGGGGCCTCAGTCCCGGCACCTATCGCAAAAGCACCATCTTCCGCGTGGCCACGAAGTCGCCGGCCTCGAGGCGGTAGAAATAGACACCGGAGGGTAGCTCCCTGCCAGCATCGTCGCGGCCGTCCCAGTGCTCGCTATAAACACCGGGCTCGCGCCAAGCATCGGCGAGCGTGCGGACGGGCGAGCCGTCCACGCCAAATACCTTCAAGCTGGTTTTGCCAGCACGCGCGATGTCATACTGTATCGTGCAAAGCGGGTTGAATGGGTTAGGATAGCTTTGATAAGCCATGAATGCAGCAGGCACCGCCTCCACTTGCACTTCTATAGGACCGTAGGTCTCTTCCTCGAAGCCTGAGGTACCCACAAGCACTATCCGGTACCAGTAAGTCCGCCCAGCTTGAACCGAATTATCTGTGCAGGAGAACCTGAACCCCGGGCTCACAACTATAGGCAGCTCAAGTGTCACAAAGCCTTGTGCCTGAGACTCGGCGCGCTGTACCCGCAAACTGGATGCCAAAGCCTCCACTGCCATCCGCCAGTTGAGCATGACACGTCCTCGCTCAACTCTCGCCACGGCCGAAACGAAAGCGATAGGAGTTGGCCCCTTCCACGTATTCCCACAAATCCGGTACGTACCGTATGTTGCAGCGAAAGTCGTCGACTGATACGCAATGAGCATCCTGCAGGAGAGTCCTCTTGCGACGCAGGGATAGAGGTTGTCGTAGGTCCCCTGAGAAACGACCAGATCGGTTGAATCAACGACAGCCCCGGCCGTATCCACGCGCGCCGCGTGGATGCTGGACAGCGCACCAGGCCAGTCCATCCAGGTCACCAAGTAGCTGACTCCATCATGAGCTACGGCCGGGCTGTATTGGCTACCAGCCCCATCTGAGATAGCTATACCACTAGTGTCAATCACACTGCCGTCCAGTCCCACCCTGGCACCGCAGATGCCACGGCAATCCTGCCAAACCACGAGGTAGTTCTTGCCGTCAGTGGCAACTGCATGACTCCACTTGTCTTCTGGTGTGACTGAAATTGCCATCTCGCCGGGTGCAAGGACGATTCCGTCGACACTCACACGCGCCCCGTAAATGTCCCAGGCCACGATACTCCGATTATCCTGCCACACTACAAAGTAGTTTGTACCATCAAATGCTATCGCAGGCACCACTTCACGGGTTTCCCCGCCTGATATGCTCACGCCACCTGGGTCA
>CAZMZP010000059.1:0-52669 GCA_964570935.1 uncultured bacterium | reverse complement strand
CACCCGCGCTCGTAATGAATATCTTCGTGCCGTTGAGCACGTAGCTGTCCCCGTCCCTGACGGCCGTGGTCTCGGTTCCGCCGGCGTCGGAGCCGGCGTTCGGCTCGGTCAGCCCGAAGGCGCCGATCTGTTCTCCCTTGGCCAGCGGGACAAGGTACTTCCGCTTCTGCTCCTCCGTTCCGAACGCATATATGGGGTACGCCCCCAGAGAGACATGCGCGGCCAGCGTTATTCCGGTCGAGCCGCACACCCGAGAGAGCTCCTCGACCGCGATTGCGTAGCACACCGTGTCCAGCCCCGCGCCGCCGTACTCGGGCGGAAAACAAATTCCCATGAGACCCATCTCTCCCATTTTCTTGACGGTGTCCCATGGGAACTCGCACGTCTCGTCGATTTCCTTTGCCCTGGGCTCAACCACCTCAAGAGCGAACTTGCGAACAGACTTTCTCACCATTTCCTGTTCGGGCGTGAGCTCCATACAGTTCTCCTTGTTGGTACATCATTACCAAGGCCGCGCGGGCTTATCACATATCAGAAGCTCGTCCCGACGCCCACGGCAACGCTCACAAACGTCAATTCTTCCGCCGGAACCATCGAGTCCTCGGCCAGGTCGGAGATCTCCCCGAGTCCTCCGTACGAGACCTCGAGGAACGTGTGGACGGGCAGCGACTCCAACTTCAGCTGCGCGCCCAGCGTCCCTGCGTAGCTCAGCCGGAACTCCTTCTCGGACGCGCTGCGGCCGCTGATGGCGCCGGTATACTCGACGGAAGTCATGGCCGGCCCCACGCCGACCCCGAGGTAAGGGGCCACCCGCTTTTCCCGCCCACCGGGGTAGTACTTAGCGAAGGCCCTGAAGGAGGAGTTCCTGGTCTGGTGCTCCACGGTCTCGTCCCAGACCGTGTAACCCGGCACCGTGCCCTCGTAGCTGGTGGTCCTGCGGCAGTAGTCGGCCGCCGCACCCACGAGCCAGGTGCCCCCCCCGAACCCAACCGAGAGCGCCGGAAGCGCCGTGTCCTTGAACCACGGCGTGCCCTGCGCCTCGCTCACAAAAAGGTAACCGATGGAGCCGTCGACCTGCCAAGACAGCGCCGCCGACGCGGGCGAGACCGGAACCAGGAATATCGCCACGAGAAACGCGACGCAGCAAGACGCCGCGGGTGAAAGACTCGACTTTCGAATGCCGCTGAACAGACTAGTCACTTTGCTCTTCCTTTCTCTTGCGGCGAACAGGGCACGTCGCCTTGTTTGTGACGGTGATTCAGACGCTGGCCCTCTCGGAGCTCTTGAACCAGTCCTTTATGTACGACGTTATCTCGGTGGTAGGAGAGCCGGGGCCGAAAATCCTAGCTACACCCGCCTTGGCCAGTTCCTGCACGTCCGCCTCGGGGATGATCCCCCCTCCGACCACCAGCACGTCGTCCACCCCTTTTTCCCTGAGCAGCTGGACGACCTTGGGAAACAGAGTCATGTGCGCGCCGGAAAGGACGCTCAGCCCCACTACGTCCACGTCCTCCTGGACCGCGGCCTCCGCGATCATCTCCGGGGTCTGGTGGAGGCCGGTGTATATGACTTCCATGCCCGCGTCGCGCATGGCGCTCGCAACCACCTTGGCCCCCCTGTCGTGACCGTCAAGACCAGGCTTCGCCACCAGGACTCTCACCTTTCTTTCCATGTCGCTCATCCACCTTTCATGCCGGGAGGTTCACCGCCGCTTCGTGTCACGCCGGCCGCTGGGCGAGGGTCATACGCACGGCTCCTCGGCCGCCCGGCGGTGTCCTCAGAAAACGGGCCTCTCCTTGTATTCTCCGAACACACTCTTGAGTACGTCTATCATCTCGCCGAGAGTCACGTACGCCCGGGCCGCCTCGACGATCACCGGCATCAGGTTTTCTCCGCCCGCGGCGGCGCTCTTCAGGGCTTCGAGGCGCCTCTTCACGAGGCCGTTGTCCCTTCTTGCCCTGAGCGCTTTGACCCTCTCCACTTGAATGCGTTCGACCTCCGGGTCTATTTGCAGAATCGGGATCTCTATCTTCTCGTTTTCGATCACGTATGCGTTGACTCCGACGACGATAGCCTTCTCCTGTTCGATCTTCTTCTGGTAGGCGTAGGCGGCGTCCGAGATTTCCTTCTGGAAGAAGCACCTGTCGATGGCCTTGACCACCCCTCCCATGCTCTCGATCCTGTCGAAGTAGTCGTACGCCTCCTTCTCGAGCCGGTTGGTCAGGGCCTCGACGAAGTAGGAGCCCGCCAACGGGTCTATCGTGTTTGCCACGCCCGTCTCGCACGCGATGATCTGCTGCGTCCTGAGCGCGATCAGGACGGCCTTCTCACTCGGCAGCGCGAGAGTCTCGTCCATCGAGTTTGTGTGAAGCGACTGCGTGCCTCCCAGCACGGCCGAGAGACCCTCGTAGGCGGTCCTCACTATGTTGTTCTCGGGCTGCTGCGCCGTCAGAGAACACCCTGCCGTCTGAGTGTGGAACCTCAGCAGCCAGGACTCCGGTTTCTTGGCCTTGTACTTCTCCTTCATCTCCCGCGCCCATATTCTGCGCGCCGCGCGGTACTTGGCGATCTCCTCGAAGAAATCCAGGTGAGCGTTGAAGAAGTACGAGAGTCGCGGGGCAAACACGTCCACGTCCAGCCCGGCCTTCATGCCCGCCTCCACGTATGCGAACCCGTCGGCTAGCGTGAACGCGAGCTCCTGTGCCGCGGTCGAACCCGCCTCCCTTATGTGGTACCCGCTGATGCTGATCGTGTTCCACCTGGGAACGTGGTCCGCGCAGAACCCCATGATGTCGGTGATGATGCGAATGGAGGGCTCGGGCGGGAAAATCCAGCTCTTCTGCGCGATGTACTCCTTCAGGATGTCGTTCTGGATCGTGCCGGATATCCTGTCAGAGCTCACGCCCTGCTTCTCGGCCACACAGATGTAGAAGGCGAGCAGTATCGAGGCCGGCGCGTTGATCGTCATGGACGTGCTGACCTTGTCCAGGGGGATCTCGTCGAACAGCACTTCCATGTCTTCCAGCGAGTCTATGGCTACTCCGCAGCGGCCGACCTCGCCCAGCGACCTGGGGTGGTCGGAGTCGTAGCCCATTATGGTCGGCAAGTGGAAGGCCACACTGAGGCCCGTTTGGCCGCGGTCCAGCAGGAAGTGATACCTCTTGTTGGTGTCCATGGCCGTGCCGAACCCGGAGAACTGCCGCATGGTCCAGAGCCGGCCGCGGTACATGTTGTTCCTGACTCCTCGCGTGAACGGGAATTCACCCGGGAAACCCAGGTCGCGGCCGTAATCCATGCCCTCTACGTCGCACGGCGTGTAGAGATCCTTCACCGGCTCTCCCGAGATCGTCTCGAAAAGGGCGTCTCTCTGCGTCGCGGCGGGCTTGCAGCGCTCCCGCCATTTCTTCTCGGCTTCTCTCAGCTTCTCGCAGTCAGTCATCGCCATGTTCCCCGCGCGCTTCACCGCCACCGCGGCCGCGCGCTCCGCTCACTGTCCCATCCCACGCAGCAGGCTCTCAGCCGACTTGTACGGCGTCGAGCCCCCCGACATTACGCTCACGACTTCGGCGTCGATGAGCCGGTTGAGCTTGTTGTGCTCCCACGCGAATTCGATTATGCGATTCTTCAGTATTTCTATTATCTTGGCCCGGACGCATTCTCTGCGCCTGTGCTCTATGCTCCCGGACGTCAGAAGCTGGCGCAGGTGTTCCTCGATCTTGCGGTGAAGCTCGTCCACACCCTTGCCCTCGATTGCCACGGTGGACAGCACCGGCGGCCTCCAGCCGTTCTTGACCGGCTTCATCCCAAGGGCCGACTCCAGCATCCGCTTCGCCACGTCGGCGCTCTCGCGGTCGGCCTTGTTGATGACGAAGATGTCGCCTATCTCCGTCAGTCCGGCCTTCATGGCCTGGACGCCGTCGCCGGACTCCGGGACGAGGACGACTACAGTGCAGTGAGCCTCGTCGGCGATCTCCAGCTCGCCCTGCCCGACGCCCACCGTCTCGACGATTATTCTATCAACTCCGAAGGCGTCCAGCACCTCGCAAACTTCGAGCGTCTTCCACGCGAGCCCGCCCGGGCTTCCGCGCGAGGCCATGCTCCTGATGAACACGCCTTCGTCCAGATTGACGTTGCTCATCCGGACCCTGTCCCCGAGCAGCGCGCCGCCGGAAAACGGACTCGTGGGGTCCACCGCCACTACGCCCACCTTGTGGAAATGGGTCCGCATCTGCGCGGCCAAATGGTCCACGAGCGTGCTCTTGCCTGCGCCCGGAGGGCCGGTAATGCCCACGCGAAGAGCCTTGCCCGTGAGAGGATAAAGCGTGTCCAGGACGAGCGGCGACGAAGGGTGGCCGTTCTCCACCAGGCTGATTACCCTGGCAAGAGCGACTCTGTCGCCCTCTCTGAATCGCTTGAGCAGTCCCTGAATATCTACCGGCACGGTTGGTGTCTGCTCCGAGCCCCCGCTCGAGAGGCCGGCGCGCTTGTCGCGGCCCGCCTCATTCCAGCGTCATCAGTACTCGATGCCTTCCCTGGCTTCGATTCCCGAGCTGAAGTGGTGCTTTATGTCGAGCATCTCGGTGACGGTGTCCGCCACTCTCTGTATTTCCGGATGCGCGTACCTGCCGGTCAGGATGAGCTCGACCTGCGGCGGCTTCCGCTCGACGAGGTCCAGCAGCTCGTCCAGACCGACCAGCCCGTAGTCCACGGCTATGTTGATCTCGTCCAGTATCACCATGTCGTACTGGCCGGAGCCGACGGCGTCGCACGCCTTCTTGAACCCGATGCGGGCAAGCTCCATGTCCTCGGCCGCCGGGTTGTCCTTGTCGACGAACACGTCCCGGCCGAACTGCAGGATCTCAAACCCGGGCACCCGCTTCGCCGCTTCGAGCTCGCCGTATGCGCGGCCTTTCATGAACTGGACCATGAGGACGTTGAGGCCCCGGCCCGCTGCCCTGAGGCCGCAGCCCAGGGCGGACGTGGTCTTGCCCTTGCCGTTGCCCGTGAGAACCTGAACAGTTCCTGTCGTGAGCTTTAGTGGCGCCATGCCGTGTGGTGTCCTTCATGAAGTCCGGGAAGCGGTGTTTGCGGCGCGGCATCGCCGCGCGTAACTTGGCGCTCCGACAAAACATATAACGTTAGCACGCCGGGACCGGATGAGTCAACGTGGATTTGGGGCGGCACTCGCGGTCCTGGCGCGCGGGCCGCCGGCATTCAGCGCCAGCGCCAACCGCCGCCACCCGCCACGCCACACCAAACACCTTTGACCCGGGCGGCCGCGTTTGGTAACATGCGCCGCCGTGGAGACAGAGGGAAAGCTCAGTGCCGCTGAGGAGCGCTTCGAACGCTGGAGAAGGACTGCGGGCCTCTTTCTCGGGCCTCTGGCCGGCGTCGTGGTCTTCCTGTTTCCGATGCCGGGGCTCAGCACGGAGGCGCATCGGCTGGCCGGAATCATCACGTGGGTCGTCGCCTGGTGGGTCACCGAACCCGTTCCGATTCCCGTTACTGCGCTGCTCGGAGCCGTCCTGAGTGTGTTCTTCGGCGTGGCCAGCGCCAAGACGGCCTTCGCGCCGTTCTCGGACCCCATCATCTACCTGTTCCTCGGAAGCTTCGTCCTCGCCCAGGGCATGATGGTCCACGGAGTGGACAAGCGCTTCGCGTACCAGCTGATGTCAACACGCTGGGTGGGGAGCTCCGCCGGACGCATCCTCTTCATGTTTGGCGCCATCGCTGCGTTCATCTCGATGTGGATAAGCAACACCGCCACCACGGCCATGATGTTACCCATCGGTCTCGGAATCGTGTACACCATGTCGGAGGTGGTCTCACGAAGGACCGGAAACCGCCTCGACCCGCGCCACCTCCGTTACGGCACCGGCATGATGTTGATGGCCGCCTACGCCGCCTCCGCCGGCGGCATAGGCACGCCGGTAGGGACTCCGCCGAACCTCATCGGTCTCGCCATGATCGAGAAGCTGCTCGATTTGAAGATATCTTTCTTCCAGTGGATGCTGTTTGCCGTACCGCTGCTCGTAGCGATGTATCTCCTGCTGTTCGCGCTCATGCGCGTCCTGCACAAACCCGAGGTCGGGCGTATCGAAGGCGGACAGGAGTCCGTGATAGGGGAGCTGTGCAAGCTCGGGCGCTGGACCCGCGGGCAGAAGAACGTCCTGTTCGCGTTCATGGTGGCAGTCGCGCTGTGGGTGGCGCCGGGCTTCCTGGCCCTCCTCACAGGCACGGAAGCGCCGATCTACCGGAACTACAGCGGCCGTGTACCGGAGGCCGTCGCGGCCGTGGCTGCCGCGGCACTGCTGTTCGTGCTGCCGGTGGACTGGAGGAAGCGCCAGTTCACACTGACGTGGAAGGAGGCAGTCCAGATCGACTGGGGCACGCTGATCCTCTTCGGTGGCGGACTCACGCTGGGAGAGATGATGTTCAAGACCGGGCTGGCGGACGCCGTCGGCCGCGGCCTTCTGGGGATGAGCGGGGCGACTTCGACCTGGGGCCTGACGTTCGCCGCGATATGGGTCAGCATCATCGTGAGCGAGGCCACGTCCAACACCGCCTCCGCGACGATGGTCGTGCCCGTCATCATCTCAGTCGCCCAGGCAGCCGGCGTCAATCCCGTGCCGCCGGCCCTCGGGGCGACGCTGGCGGCGTCCTGGGGATTCATGCTCCCCGTCTCGACGCCGCCAAACGCCATAGTCTACGGCTCCGGCATGGTGCCCATAACAAAGATGGTTCGCACCGGCCTGCTGTTCGACATAGGCGGCGGGCTGCTCATCTGGCTGGGGCTTCGCCTGATGCTGCCGCTCGTGGGGCTGGCGTAGGACGTCAGCGCAGGCCTACGTGCACGGTGCCTCACTCACCGGCAATCAACTTCTCCAGAGCGGCAATGTCCGGCTCCAAGGCGTCGCGTTCTTCCCTGTCTGCAATCGCACTGAGCTCGTCCCGTGCCTTCGTCAGATGGGCCTTCGCCGCGTCGGAGTTGCCGGCCAGCAGCTCGGCGCGGGCAAGCGCCTCGTAAGCGTAGCCGACGTAGAACGGCGAGAGCTTGCTGTCCTGCCCGACTGCGAGGCACTTCTGACCGAACAGCCTGGCCATGTCGTGCTGGCCAGCCAGGGCATGCACCCGCGACACCTGCCAGTAACCCACCGACAGGTTTGAGGGCTGACAGTCGGCCCGCTGTTTCCAATGCCACAGGGAGGCGTCCGCCAGGAGCAGCATGTTCTCCGTGTCCTCCGCTGTCCTGTCAGCCTTCTCGATGAGGCCCCAGCACTCGTTGAAGCATTTCGCCGACAGTTGCTTATGAATCTCCTGCGTGTCCGCCTCCTTCTGCGGAGAGCCGCACGGAGGGCATCCCTTGTCGAAGACCACCTTCCACCGCCCCTTTCCCTCTCGGCGCCATATGGACATGAACGTGCCGGTGTCTTTCCCCTCCGCGTCACGAATCGGTCCGCTGCTGAGCGCGAGCTTCCCTGAATCCAGAACCTCTACGCGGTCCGGCGCCCACGAGAATGGGGCGTCAGGTGCCTCGAACAGCGGCTTCCAGCCTTCGGCCACCGCCGCCTTGCCGCGCAGGACCGACTTGCTCCCGAAAAACACCGCGTCGTCAGCGACGAACGACACGAACGCGGCGTGGTCCCGAGCCGCCATCGTCTTCGCAAACGCGGTCTCCGTCTCGCGCACCTGGAGGGCGAGCTGTTCTGTGGTCTCTCGTGCGGCCGCCGCGGGCGCGGCCAGGCCGGCGATGACGGCCACGGACGAGATCATCAGAAGCGTCCTGATGGTGAGCCTTGCGTTTGTCACCCTGTCCTCTCTTTCCTGGGCGGAGTCACGATCTTGACGTTGTTCTCGAGCGGCGCCCACACCGGACAGTACGATTCCTCCGAAAGCCGGATGGCCTTTTCTATGTCAAGGTCCGCTGCCTTCGCGAGGGGCATCAGCGCTGACGGCTTCCGCTCCGGCACCCTCACTTGCCCTCTGCCTGCGTCAGTCTGTCTGCCGCAAAGCTCCAGTCCAGCAACTTGTCGAGAACTGCGCTGACATAGTCCGCGCGGCGGTTCTGATAATCAAGATAGTAGGCGTGCTCCCAGACATCGATAGTGAGAAGAGGGTCCATGCCGTGAACCGCGGGGTTGTCGGCGTTGGCCGTCTTGACGACCTTCAACTTCCCGCCGTCAACCACCAGCCATGCCCATCCGCTCCCGAATTGACCAACCGCGGCTGACGCAAGTTCTTTCTTGCAGGCGTCGACACCACCGAAGGCAGCGTCAATCTTCTCTCTCAACTTGGTGGGAGGTTCGC
This sequence comes from uncultured bacterium, assembly GCA_964570935.1. Taxonomy (GTDB): domain Bacteria; phylum Eisenbacteria; class RBG-16-71-46; order JAFGJU01; family JAFGJU01; genus JAFGJU01. Next base: position 44,362 of record CAZMZP010000059.1, on the reverse strand, counting down.
TTCCACCCGGCTTCATGCTGCGCCAGTAGAAAGTGTGGTTCCAGGTCTGTGCCGCGTTGTTGAAGACGACCGACTTTTCGGGAAGGCCGGCCGTCGCCCTCATGATCTTCTCCAGAGGCATGTTCTCGAACTCGGTCCCGGCGATCATCTTGTTGAGATTGTCCATGTACCCCCTGTGATGCTTGCCGTAGTGGAAACCGAGCGCCCTTGCAGAGATGACCGGCTCCAGAGCGTTCTCCGCGTACGGGAGAGGCGGCAACTCAAGAGCCCGACTGCCTCCCGTTACGTCGGCAATCGGCCCCAACATTGTCAGACAGAATGCTCCTGACGTAGTCTTGAGAAACTCCCGGCGTGACATGCCCGAGGAGATGAGGTCATGAGCCATGGTTTTCCAATCCCCCCTTAGAAGACGTGGCAACGTCCTGGCGCTCACGGATCAGTGCTGATGACCGGTCCCCGCCTCTCCCTTCGGCAGCCTGACCGCAAATCGACAGACCTGACCGCCGCTGAGCACGGTCTCCAGCACTTCTCCCTCCAACTTCTGCCCGAAGATCACCTGCCACGGCTGCTTCGTGAAACCGAGGCTGCAGTGACAGAACACGTGAGGGACCTGCGCGTCGCCGGTCCTTATCGATTCCCTGACCCACGGACAGTGGCAGTAGTAGTACCTCTTCATGCGCGGGTCCTTTTCCGCGAGGTATTCCCTGGCCATGTAAGGTATCTTGGTCTCGTAGAAAACGCCGTCCTTCACGACCCCCTGGCGGACCTCAGGGGTGTTCTTGACAAACTCCAGGACCTCATCGGTTATGACCTGGTTGAAGTACAAACTCCCGTCGCTCTTGATGCGCTCGAGCTCTTCCACGAATTCCGCGCCCCTTCTATCCAGATACTCGTCAGCGCTCTTGCACTCTAGGTACTTGCGTCTTGCGTCGAGGTACCCCTCGTCGGGGATCCGGCGCAGCCCCGCCGAGAGGAGCTTTCTTACTGTCTCGGCATCCACGTGTTCCATCAGGCGCTCCATGAATGTCTGCGTGAATCCGGGCCTCTCGGTGCAGGGTGTTCCCAGCCTGGGGAGCTCCAGGCCGCGGAATATCTCGTCCCTCTTCGTCTCACCCAACGTCTGCCCCACTTTCTCGTGCAGGCTCTCCAGCGCCTCGGCGCCGTCCAGGAATTGTATGACCGTGACATATACGTCGTTGTTCTTGAGGAAGCGTCCGTAGAGGCCCAGGCCGCGGAAGTTGTCGTACACGTCCGCACCCTCCTGAGTCAGAAGGCGGATGAATCGGAGAACGCTCTCTGCCGTGGGCGCCGTGTCTCCGGCCGGACCGCCGAGGAAGGCCTCGTACCTGTCGACGATCGACACAAGCGCGCAGATCTTTTCTTCGGGCAGCCCCCGGGTCTTGAGAAAGCTCCGGAATCCTTCTCTGTCCATTCGGATGTCTCCTCTGCGCTTCGCTGGGCGCAGACGAGCCGCTCGGTCTGCCGGCAACCTCAGTCGCGCGCTCGCGGATCAGAACGGCGCCAGTCCCTCTTCCTGGGTCGATTCGGGGGCCTCGTCTATCCTGTCGGGGCAGTCGCCGCGGGTGATGTCACAGAAGGCGCACTCGCCTGCGCTGGGCACCCTCGACGGCTCGCTGTCGCCGACGACGCGCTCCATGAGCTCCCAGATTCGATTGGCGGCTTCCTCGGTAAGCTCCTCAGCGGGTATCTGTATGGCGTGGTCGCGATAGTCAACTCTACCGCTCAGCGCCAGGCTCTTGTACTGCGGCCTGCACATGGGTAGGGCAAGCATGTAGATGAGAACCTGAAAATAGTCCGCTCCCCTGGGCTGACCCGTCTTGCAGTCCACGACCATCACGTCCGGCTCCCGCACCGCGATCAAGTCGGGCTTGCCTCCCAGCGTCGCCCCGCTGCCGCCCTTGAGATTGAGCTTGTTCTGCTCCTCGATTCCGACGTTGAAGCCTTCCTTCGCGAGGACCACGGCCCGCTCTCTCACCATCTGGCCGTGCTCCGCGTTCCATTTCGCGAAATCGAAGTTGGAGGGTCGCTTCTCGTACGTGTGGTGGGCGCGAAACCACGCCGCCCACTCGCAGTGGGCCTCTCCGGCCAGCAACCTGGATATCCACGTCACCCACACGTAGGGGTTTTCACGTCTTTCGGTCATGGTACCTCTGCAATCGTATATTGTCCGAGACCCGAGCCGGGCGTCACGACCAAGCCGCATCCGAATAGCAGAAAGGCAGCGGCCCGCTCAATCCAGCGGATCGAAGTACGATTCCTCGATGATTCCGGTGCCAACTAGTCTCATGCATTCGTCTGGGCAATCACTGAGCACCTTACTGAGCACGTCCCTTAGCAGCTCGGCATCCTCTGGAAGCTCTGCCTTCCCGTCCCACTCATCCGCCACCCGCTCCGCGATGGCCCGCGCCCATCTGTCAGCGTTCTCCGTCACTTTTCCCCCGATCCCGAAAGCCCAAGCTTAGATTCTATACCAGCCAACGCACTCCGTCTTGAGTGCAGCTCGGCCACGTCGTCATAACTCCAGAACTCCACCCTCTTGCTGACCTGCTTGAATGTGCCCAGACCCAGCTTGTCCCTGAACTCCCTTTCCCTTGCCGCATCAGCCACAATGCGAAAGTCACTGTTGAAATCCTGGAGCTCTGCGAATTTCAGGAGGGAATTGCTGATTGATGTGGAGTGCTCGACTTCGAGAAGACTCGCGGGCATGTCTCTGTCGTTAAACCAGACGACATCAATTGTACGCGCTACTCGCACCAGGCGATCATAGGTGAACTCACGCATATCTCCCATAGTCGTGATCTCAGAGAGCCTCTTTCCAAGATAGAGCCTGTTCTTGTCCTGATTCGGAACGAAGGTCCCGAACCTCTCGAGATTCCCCAGCTCCACGAGCAAGCCCTGATAGTACGTGTGGCTGTACTCAACCTGCTCTGTCTTCGATTGCTTGCGTCTTGTGAACACCTCAGGGGGCAGACTGTCCTTCGCGGAATTCAGCGCCCACAGGCCCGGTCGTATCTTGAAGAAGAACCGCGGGTCCTGGACAATCCGGCGAATGGTCGCGAAGGGCGTCTTGGTGCCCCAGGAGCAGCCCGGAACTTTCAACACGTTCTGATAGAGAAACCCCAGCGTCGCGAACCCGCCATTCTCTTCCATGACTCTAATCACTGCTTCGTGCTGCTTCACGGTCTGTCCCCACTTCACGGGCAGGCCAGCCCGTTGGAGAAAGCCAACCGAGCAATCCCAGGAATTGAGGAGAAGGATAGTCGCTCTATGCTAGAGATTCAGCCCTGAACAGGTTGAGCTGCCTGCGCTGCTCCGCTGTCAGAATCAACTCCCGGTTGTTCTGGGCCTGATAGATCTGCGCGCTGTGCCAGGCGTCTCTGGTTATTGAAGTCGCATAGCCCAGTTTGACCCTCCTCTGTCTGAGGGACTCGCAAAGGGCTCGCGCGTCAAAAAGGAAGACGAACTCCACTGACCAAGGCCTTGTGCCGCCCTTGGACGTTGATGTCGTGGACTGCGGCCCAGTCAGGACCAGAAAGTAGTCGGGCAGAGCGTCCGGGCGAATGTCCAGCGAGTCCTCCTTCTTCCCGTACCATTTGATGTTCACACTCTTGCCGGCCAGAGAGCCTTCCTGGAACACCCCATCAGACCCTTTGTGCACCGCGCTATCGGCAAGCAGTATTCCGAAGACCCGCGAGGCGATGAACTCTCCGATATGCCCAATTTGCGCTGGGCGACCAACGATGGCGGCAATCTCCTGAGCCACCGAGTTCTGCCGCTTGAGAAGCTCGGCCAGCCTCTCGAGCATAGGAGAATGAGAACCGTCATCCATAGTATGCTGACCTCATTCGGCACACAACATTGTCGTGCTGCCGACAGTGATCCCGTCCAACACGCCCCCCTACCTGTGCACGAGCCCCTTGCCAAGGGAGTGGCGCTTCCACTGCTCCCTGAAATCCCGGAACGCCTCGAGTTTCCTCTTGCCCGCCATGTACATGATCAGCTCGAACGCGACCCAGGCGAAGTAGACTATCGTGATTTCTTCTCTCAGGCCGGGCCTGACGAACTGGAGCAGCCACAGTCCGAACAGCCCGCCGGCCTCGAACGCCCTGAACTCCATGTTGGCCAGGAGCATGAACCCGAGAATGGACTGCGCCATCGTGAGAAGAATCTCGGTCTTCTGGTGTGAGTCGAAGACGATGGTCGAATAGCCGCCGCAGCTGAGACTGAACACAATCGGAATCATCGCCACGAGGAGGGTCCACTGGTTGATGTTTGACGAGACCATGTTCATGAAGGCCATGGGCGCCTTCTTGACCGTCCTCGCCCAGTAGAAGGCGCTCAGTTTCTCCGGGAACTCGGACAGGAAGGGCGCCACCCACTGCACGAACACGTACTGAGAGACCCCGATGGCGGTGGCAAGGCCGAGCATGCTGTGCAGAAAAGGCCTGGCGACAAACACTATGCCGGCGCCGCCGACCAGGAAAAGCAGGACGATCGAGGCTGGACGCTTCCACCCGCAGAGGCACATCACCCTCGACGTGACTCTGGGCAGCTCGTGGGTGCCGTCGTTCTCCTTGGCCGGCAGGTTCTTGGCCACGATGAGGTACGCCACGTAAGCCAGGATTAGAAACACGCTGTCTATCATGTTCAAGGTGCCCTTGAGGAGGATCACCCAGAAGTAGACGAGCGGAGGGATCAGCCCCATCACTTCGACGGCATGCTCTTTGTCAAGACTGATGGGAGCGAAGAAGGCGCGCCCCGGGGCACCCGTCTTCCGCGCCCTCCTATGCCGGTGCTTCGCGGAGACGGCGGCGGTGAAATAGATGAGCGGCCAGCCAACCCCGACCAGGAGACGGAGCGAGCCGGTGAAGTTGGCCGTGATGAGAGGTACGTTCTGCTCCCAGGCGATCACGGCCTCGACCGCGAACTCGGGAAGGGTCTGGAGCCACGCCAGGATCGCCAGCGAGAGGGCCTGGGAAACGAAGAACTGGGCGCACTCGGCGGCCCAGGCGATCACGAACGAGGCGAGCACCACTCCCGGAAACGTCCAGATGGCGTGAATGGCTTTTGCCGTGTTCTCCGATGCGTTGTTACCCGATATCAAGCCTCGCTCCAAGGTCGCGTCCGGTCCCGCCGGCACGCGTCCTGCCGGAGTTCTCCCTACGTGCCCAGGTCGGTCTTTATCTTGAGCAGTGTCATCACGTCTCTTCTCGTGAGAATACCCAGCAGCCTGTCCCCTTCGGCGACGGGCAGCATGCCCCACCCGCTCTTCAGCATCTTGGTCAGGGCGTCGACGGCGTCGTCCTCGGGTCGCAGCGTCAGTTCTTCGGAGATGGGTGTCATTACGTCTCTGACCGTGACCGCCTGCCACTCCTCCCTGGGCACGCGCTTCACCTCTTCAACGTCAATCATCCCCACGAGCGACAGGCCGTCCACGACGGGGAAACTGTTGAACCTGTGCTTGAAGAAGTACGACTCCACGAGCTCCACCAGGGTGATCTGCGGGCTCACGTGTATCACGTCCGCCGTCATCGTCTGCCGGACCCTCAGGCCGGAGAGCGCCTTCCTCACCAGGACCTGCTGGTAGCTGCCTTCGGCCGCCTGCTGCAGGAACATGCCGATGAGCACGAGCCAGATTCCGCCGAAGTTCCTCGTCACGAATATCTCAAACAGTCCTGTCAAAATGAGCAGGATCGCGAACCCGCGGCCGAACAACGAGGCGATCCTGGTCGCCCTGCGGATGTCCTTGCTGCGTTTCCACAGGATGGCCCGCAGGACGCGGCCGCCGTCCAGCGGGAAGCCCGGCACGAGGTTGAACGCCACCAGAGCAGCGTTCACGTACCACAGGTATTCCAGCACCGCCACGATGGGCGTCCTGCCGTACTCCGTGAAAAGAACGAGGTAGGCCACGAAGAAGACCACGGCCAGGGCGAGACTGCACGCCGGCCCGGCTATGGCGACTTTCAACTCGGTGTTCGGGTCGTCGGGCTCTTTGCCGAGGTGCGCGATCCCGCCGAATATGAACAGTGTGATACCGCGTATCCCCAGCCCCAGCCTGTTGGCCACGAACGAGTGGGACAGCTCGTGCAGGAGGACCGAGATGAACAGAAACAGCGCGGCCACGACGCTGACCAGCCAAATCGTGACCTTACTGAAATCCGGATACGCCTGAGGGAAGTGCTCGACGGCGAGACTCCACACGACGAGCCCCAGCACGACGAACCAGGTGTAGTGGATGGAGATCTTTATGCCGCCGATGGCAAACAGGTTGAATCCTTTTCGCATGATCCTATTCTACCAGTTTCTCGAATTCCTTTTCCGTCAGAATCGTCACGCCCAGAGTTTTCGCTTTGTCCAGCTTGCTCCCGGGGTCCTGCCCCGCGACGACGTAGTCCGTCTTCTTGCTTACCTGCGACGCGGTCCTGGCGCCCAGCGACTCCGCCAGCGAAGCCGCCTCCTCCCTGGTGTGCCTCTCCAGCGTCCCGGTGAAGACGAAGCTCTTCCCCGCGAGCTTACCCGCGGCGCGGCCGGCGGCCCGCCTCTCCCCGCTCACGCTCACACCGTTCGCGAAGAGCCTGTCCAGCACCTTCAAGTTTTGCTTCTCGCCGAAGAAGCTGGAGATGCTCTGCGCGACCTGAGGCCCCACTTCCTCCACGGTCTGGAGCTCTTCCTGGCCGGCGGCCTTAAGCTTGTCCAGGCTCCCGAAGTGCTCGGCCAGCACCTGCGACAGGTGCTCGCCCACATGTCTGATCCCCAGGGCATAGACGAACCGCGCCAGAGTGGTCTTCCTGCTTCTGTCTATCGAGGCGAGTATGTTGTCCGCCAGCTTGTCCCCCATCCTCTCCAGCTTGCGCAGGTCGGCCTTGTCCAGCGCGTACAGGTCCGCGGCGCTCTTCACCAGTCCGACTTCTATCAGTCTGGCGATGATCTTCCCGCCGAGGCCGTCGATCTCCATGGCCCTTCTGGAGGCGAAATGGAACACCGCCTCCGTGAGCTTGGCCGGGCAAGCCATACCGGTGCACCTGGACGCGGACTCGCCCTCCAGGCGCACGGCCCTGGAGCCGCACACAGGGCACTTGTCGGGTATGCTGAACTTCTTCTCCCTGCCCGTCCGTTTCGAAGCGACGACGCTCACGACTTCCGGTATGACGTCCCCCGCCCTCTGCACGACGACCGTGTCACCGACCCTCACGTCTTTTCTGTCGATCTCGTCCTGGTTGTGAAGGGTCGCCCGCGAGACAGTGACGCCGCCTATGTTCACCGGCTCCATGACGGCGACCGGCGTGAGGGCGCCGGTGCGGCCCACTTGCACCACGATTTCCAGAATCCTAGTCGTTTCCTGCCGCGCCGCGAACTTGGCTGCAAGGGCCCAACGGGGGCTTCTGGATATCGTACCCAACTCGTCCTGCAGCGTGAAGTCGTCCACCTTGAGCACGATGCCGTCTATTTCGTAGCCTAGCTTGTCCCGCTTCGCCTCCATTCGGCGGTAGTATTCGAGCGCGTCCTCCAGCGTGTCACAAAGCCCGAATTTGGGGTTGACCCTGAGTCCCATGGCCGGGAGCGCCGTCAGGACCTCGTGCTGGGAAGTGAACTTCACGCCTTCCACTCGTCCGACGCCGTAGAAAAATGTCTCCAGCGGCCTGGACGCGGTGACGGCCGGGGCCAGCTGTCTGAGCGAGCCGGCCGCGGCGTTCCTCGGGTTCGCGAACAGCGGCTCGCCTGCTTCCTCGCGCTCCTCGTTCAGCTTCCGGAACGCGGCCAGCCTCATTATCACTTCTCCGCGAACCTCCAGCAGGGACGGCGCCTTCCCGTGCTTGCCGGGCCGCAGCCTGAGCGGGACGGAACGGACGGTCTTCAAGTTTTGCGTCACGTCCTCTCCAGTCACGCCGTCGCCCCTGGTGGAGCCGACGGTGAACAGCCCCTTCTCGTAGATTAGCTCCACGGCCAACCCGTCCAGCTTGGGCTCCGCCACGTATCGGAAGCTCCTGTCTTCGCCCAGGAGCTTCCTCACCCGGGCGTCGAACTCCCGAATCTCCTCCTCGTCGAAGGCATTGGACAGACTGAGCATCGGGGTCGAATGTCGGACTTCCTCGAAGGCGGCCAGCGGCGCGGCGCCCACCCTCTGCGTCGGCGAATCGGGCGTGACGAGGTCGGGGAACTTCTCCTCCAGCTCGGAGAGCCGCCTCAACAGCCGGTCGTACTCGGCATCGGACACCTCGGGGCTGTCGAGGACGTAGTAAAGGTGGTTGTGGTAGTTGATGCTCTCGCGGAGTCTCGAGATCTGCTTCCTGGCTTCTTCTTTCGTCATGTTGTCGTCAGCGACGCCCAGCGTTGTTTCGACCGGCGCGACTGTCTGCCGGTCCGCCGGCGTCGACTCCCCGTGTTCCTTCAAATATCAAATATCACGTCCGCAGTCCAGCCCTCCGCGGACCTCGCGACCCTGAGTCCGTGGTACGTGACCGCCTTTATCTCGGTGCGGAAGGTGTGCCTCTCGGGGTCCACCCGCTCGCCCCAGCACACGGCCGAGAGCGAGTCTTCGGTGAGCTCCACGACCTCGAACCGACAGAACACCGTCTTCTTCCCGAAGAACTGATACAGCAGCTCCCGGAGCCACTGCACGAACAGGCTTTCCAGAGTCTCGGCCTTCAGCGAGAACTGGAACCGTGCCGTCGGCGTCACTCTGTTCAGGTCCGTCAGGAGGTCGAACAGAGCGAGCCCCGCTTCCTCGAACAACCCTTCGAGAGTGTCTGCCGCGACCCGTATCCCCAGGTCCGCAGTGTGGTCGAGGAGCTCATACCGTGGACGAGTTTCTTCCGCGTCCCCCGGAAGCAGTACTCTTCCCGTCGGACGCCTGTAACCCTTGGCTCCCCTCTTGCTGTCCATCGGCCCGCCGGTCTTCTTCGGCAGCGGAAGTCTCCTGCCCGTCTTCGGGCTTCCCGGACCCGTGAAGCCCGCGGCACGGCCGCGCCACCGGGCGTCACCGTGGCCTCCCGGCGCTCCGAAGGCCACGTGTTTGTGAGGCCTGGGACCTTCACGTCGTCTGCCGCTTCCGGAATCTCTCGAGCCTCTCATATTCACCTGATTCTAGAGGTAAATAAAATAACCTCAGCAACCGTAATTGGTTAGAGGTTCGGTCAGTGTCTCACCCGCAAGGCGCCGGAGGGCGGGCTCCTCCACCCGCTATCCCTTTATCACACCGATAGGAGTGAACCGCGCGACCTTCTTCGAGATGCCCGCTTTGTCCACGACGCCGACTACGTCGCCGACCCGTTTGTACGCCTCCGGCATCTCCTCCGCCAGTGTCGCCTGAGCGGCGGAAAGCACGAAGATGCCCTTCTGCTCAAGGTCCTTGGCTATCGAGCGCCCCTGCGCGTTCCTCATGGCCTGTTTGCGGCTCATCATCCTGCCCGCGCCGTGGCAGGTGCTGCCGAACGTGTCCTCCAGGGCCTTTCGCGTGCCGACCAGCAGGAACGAATGCGTGCCCATGTCGCCCGGAATGAGTACGGGCTGCCCCGTGTCCCTGTATTTTTCCGGCACCCTGTCGTCTCCCGGCGGGAACGCTCTCGCCGCGCCCTTCCTGTGCACACACAGCTCTACGTCCCGGCCGTCCACGTTGTGCCTCTCCCGCCTGGCCACGTTGTGCCCCAGGTCGTAAACCAGGTCCAGTCCCAGGTCCTCCGCGCTCCTCTTGAACACTTGCTCGAAGCTCTCGCGAGTCCAGTGCATGAGGACCTGTCTGTTCGTGTAAGCGTAGTTCACGGCGCACGCCATCGCGCCCAGGTACTGCCGGCCGACCGGCGAGTTGATGTAGGCGCACGCGAGCTGCTTGTCCGGGAGCTCTATGCCCAGCCGGCCGTATTCCCGCGTCATGACGTCCAGCGAGTCATCACAAATCTGATAGCCAAACCCGCGGGAGCCGGAATGGATTATGACTGTGATCTGATTGAGCGAAAGACCCCATCTGTCCGCGATGTCCGGCCGGTAGATCTCGTCCACGTATCCGACTTCCAGGAAGTGATTGCCGGACCCCAGGGTGCCGAGCTGGTCCTTGCCTCGCTCGTAGGCTCTCTGGCTCACGACGTCGGGGTCCGCTCCCGGCATGAAGCCGCCTTCCTCGGTGGCCTCAAGGTCTTCCTTCCTCCCGTACCCGTTCTCGACCGCCCACCTGGCGCCGGTCTGGAGCATCTTCCTTTCCTCGTTCCTGGACAGCTTGAGCTTGCTCCTCGACCCCACGCCCGACGGGATGGTCCTGAACAGTCCCGACACGAGCTCCTTTATTCTCGGCCTCACCTCGTCCAGGCCGAGTGTGGTGGTCATGAGGCGGCAGCCGCAATTTATGTCGTAGCCGACGCCTCCGGGCGAGATCACGCCGCTCTCGGTCTCTGTGGCCGCGACGCCGCCTATCGGGAAGCCGTATCCCCAGTGAATGTCCGGCATGGCCAGGGAGTACTTCACGATGCCGGGCAGGTGCGCGACGTTGGCCACCTGCTGGGGGCTCTTGTCGGTCCTGATGTGGGTCATCATCTTTTCGTCTGCATAGATGATCCCGGGCACGCGCATGCGGCCCGTCTTGGGGATCATCCATCTGCAGTCGTCCAGCTTCTCGAACGTGATTTGAGTTTCGCCTGCCACTTGCCCGCACCTCTCTGGGGTGTTCGCGCGCCTTTCCACCGCGTCACCGCGCCGCCCGCGGCGCCCGCGGCGCCGCCAAACCGCCAAGACATCCCCGCCTCGGCGTCCGGGCGCCAAGCGCGTACTACTTGCTCTCCGCCTCACCTGTCATCGGGACGAACCTGACGGGCAGCATCTCCTGCTGGGTGACTCCATGCTCCGTCTTTGTGATGAGCATCAGCTCCTGGTACAGGTCCCCCACCGGGATGCACATCCTGCCCAGCGGCTTCAACTGGTCCACGAGCGGCTGCGGCACGTGGTCGGGCGCCGCGGTCACGATGATCGCGTCGAACGGAGCAGCCTCGGGCCAGCCCCGGTAGCCGTCCCCGCACCTGACGTGCACGTTGGCGTAGCCCAGCCTGGCCAGAGTACCGGCCGCTTCCTTGCACAGAGGTTCGACTATCTCGATCGTGTAGACTTCCGCCACAATCTCCGCCAGCACCGCCGCCTGATAGCCGGAGCCGGTGCCGATCTCGAGCACCTTGGACCCCTTGCTCAGGCCCAGAGTGTCCGTCATCACGGCCACGATGTAGGGTTGTGAGATGGTCTGCCCTTCGCCTATGGGCAGAGGCTCGTCCGAATACGAGTACTTCCGGTAGGATTCGGGCACGAACTCGTGCCTGGGCACTTTCCGCATGGCGGCCAGCACGATGGGGTCCTTGACGCCCCGCCTCGCGATCTGCTCGTCCACCATCAGAGCTCGTTCCGCCGCCAAGCTGTCCGGAACTCGACTGGGCTTTGAGTGTTCCACGCCCTGGTCCTCTGTCTGACACGAGGCGAAGGCGGCTGACAGGACGGCCGCCAGACACAGAACGATGGCCGCACGGAAGGCGTCGCCGGCCCGAGGAATGCGCGCGGCCGCCCGGCGGCCTGAGTCAAACCCGCTTCGTCTCAGCATCGAACGAATCACCCGCCGCAGCCGAGTTTCCGCTCGACCGAGCTTATCTTGCCTTCCATGCTGAGATGCTTGTCGCGCCTGTCGTCGATCTTGATGGTCGTGAGCACCCGCCGCGCTCCCTTCTTGAAGCATACCTCGTGCACCTCTTTGGCCACCCTGAGGATGTCGTCGATGTCTCCCTCGAAGGAAGTTCCCATCGGGCCCAGCAGCGACTTGAGCCCGCTCTTCTGTATGACGCGCTGCGCTTCCACCACGAACTCACTCACGCTGGGGCTCGCGGTGCCGACCGGAATCACGCTTATCTCACAAACCGGCATTGTACGCACCCCCTCACGCCGTGACTGTCCCGGCGTCTAAACGGCGACCACGCTCTTCACTTCAGGCACTTCTCTCTTTATGGTCGCCTCGACGTACATCTTGAGCGTCATCTGCGAGGCGGGGCATCCTGCGCACGCACCCTTCAACCGCACCTTCACGACCCCGCCCTGCGCGTCCACCTCCACGAGCTCGATGTCACCGCCGTCCATGGCCAGATTCGGTCTTATCTTGTCCACTACAGCCTGCACTTTCTCCTTCAATTGCCCTACCTCCGTTCAGTAGTTCTGACTCTTGAGCGGCCGGTCCGCCCGGCGCACGTGCCCGACGACCACTCCGCACACTCGGTTTTCGCCCGTGCCGGCGGGTGCCGCCCCCGTCTACCGCGAGCGTTCCCGCCCCGCGGCTCGCAAGCGAGCTCGCATTCAATCGATACTACAATGTGAGCCTGGCTGCTTCAAGAGAATCCGGAGGGCCTCGTCCACGAGCGGCACGTCCACGCGCGTGTTCCTGCACGGGCCGTCCGGCCGCGAGTTGGGGATCGCCATAACCGGAACGCCCCCCAGCTCCTTTATCGCGGCGACGAGCTCCCTCTCACACGCCACCCCAACAACGGCCCGTGGTCTGAGCTCGCGCACGGCCATCAGAGCGAGCGCTCCGCCTCCGACTATGCGGTTCTGGACGTCGTACTTGGGGACGAGCGCCTTCAGCTCACACATCGCGCAGTTGCCGCAGTCCCCGCAGTTCCGGACGTCCTCCCCCAGCACCCTTGAGCATTCCGAGCTCTGCAGGCAGTGCGGCAGCAGCAGTAGAACCCCGCCCGACGCCAGAGTGGGGTCTGGTCTTGCTCTCAGGAGCGTGTTGTTGAAGTCGATGAAGGCGGCCTTGACGCGGTCGGGAGATACGCCCGCGAGCCTGCCGAGCCTCTCGGACAAAGGCAGCAGGACTTGAAGCGCGAAGCGCTGTCCCGCGGTGCCGGGGACAAGGCGCACCCCGATTCCGGCGGACAGGAAATCAGACCCGACAACTACCACCACCGCGAGCCCGGCGAAGGCGATCACCAATCGCGAGGCCCTGACGAGTCCACCCCCGACGGCGGCCATACGAGGTTCGAGCAGAAAAAACAGCAGCCACAGAAGAAACAGGAGCAGAGCGATAGACAGAGAAGCCAGCAGAAAGAAAAGGCCTTTGCCGCCTCCGGCCTGGCCTGGGGTCTTTTCGCCTGCCTCCCCCTCATTCCACAACGGTCCCAAGCGTACTTGCATCGCACACCGAAGGCTAAGGGTGGAGAGGACCTGCCGGTCTCTTCAACGGATACGAGGCATGACGGGACTGCCTCCGCGGTCACACCAGATGGCCTCGACGAGGGCTATTCTTCGACCGGAACGCACGCGTCTACAGGGCACATTTCGACGCAGTTGCCGCAGTCAGTGCACTTCTCGGGATCGATCTCGTAGATGTTTTCACCCTCGGTAATAGCGGCCGCAGGACATTCGGGCGCGCACGCGCCGCAGGAAATGCACTCTTCAGTGATCTTGTACGCCATTTCGAAGACCCCTTATATCATCCGTTCAGAAACCCCTCGAATTCCTGAGTACGACTACTTTCTCCACGTCCGACCCGCCGGGCCAGTCAAGCTTCAAAAAGTATACCCCCGAGCCCACGGCATTTCCAGAGTAATCGGACGGGTCCCAGTCCACCAGCACCGACTGAGCGCCGGCACCGGAGTCGAACCGGGGTTCCAGCGTGGTCACGTACCGGCCGGCCGTGTCAAACACTCTGAGCGATATCCTGGCCGGGTCCACGGCAGCCGGAACGCGCAGCATCAGCCTCAACACGCCCGTCACCGGGTTGGGAGAAGCGAGCTCCATCGCGGGAACGCCGGAGCCGGCCGACGCCACGTCCACGGCCACGGGGCCGTAGATCAAACCCGGCTCGCCGTCGACTCCGACCCAGTAGACGTACCGCTCACCAGACCGGACGTCGCAGTCTCTGAACTCGTAGTTCCTGTCCGCGAATATCGGCTCCTGGTTCACGGCGCGTGTGCCCGGCACTCCGTCCGGACCCGGGTCTCTCCAGACCGTGAAGGGCGCGTTCTTGAGCTCGGTGTCAGCGTACCAGCGAATGGTCACACATCCGTCAGCCTCCTGCGCCCTCAGCGAGCCGATCAGGACTGGAGTCCCCGAGCTGACCACCGTCAGGGAATCTATGTACCAACCCTCTCCCTGGGTGAAATCCGTGTTGCTTATGAATCGGAATCTCAGGTTGACCGCGCAGTTCTCATACTGAGCCAGGGAATACTCCACTCTCTCCCAGTCCGTACTGACGCCCGAGAACACGCGCCTGGACTCGATGGACGGCTCCCTCTGAGCCCTCAAGACATAGGGATAGCCATCGAGAGGGGTGATGTGCTGCCAGTCCGAACCGTTGACCGAGACCTCCACGAAGCCCCCGTCGTAGGCCCAGAGCGTGTCGGCCTGCGCGTTGATCCGGTGGTAGAAGACCAGCCTGCCTTCCTTGCCCACCAGCACGACCGGAGTCTCCAGTGCCCCGTCGTGCCTCGCAAAGTACTGCCCGTACTCTTCCCTCATGCAGCCCCAGCTCTTGCTGCCTTCGTAGGCCCTTCTCGAAGTCAGGTGCCACTCGTCGCCCCACCCCGCCCGGACGGAATAGTGCCGCCACCCCAGCGGAGCCTCCATGTCGTCTTCGAGTCCCTTCTGATTCCCGACGCCGATAAGAGTGCTGTCCCTCGTGGAGTAGCCGCTGCTGCAGAAGGCCGTGACATCGAACCACGCAGCGAACGGGTCCTGCGTCAGCGTGTCCGCCACCACGAAGCTGAACGGCGGGGTGGAGGCGCGCACGGCGCCTGGCGCCATGGGCCCGAACGACGTCGTGAAGTCAAGCATGTCGATGCAGGACGAACGGGGGGTGAGCAAGCCCGCGACGTCCGGCGTGTAACTGCCGTCGTTCCTGATGACGACTCCTACCGTGACTGTCTCTCCGGGGTCCGGGTTCCCGTCGCCGTTCCCGGCGATGTCCGAGACGGAGTAGCTGACCACGCTGAGGAGAGGGCCCTGCGTCACCCACATGTCCGCGTAGATACCGCCTGCAGTCTGTTCGATGTTGAACACCCTGACGCGGGAATCACCTCCGGCGTAGGAGATGCTGCTGGGGGCGGTCTCGTAGCCGAACGTGGTGTTGCCGGACTTACCAGGGTAGGGGTCTCCGGCGTCGCCGCCGTTGATCCGGTTCTCGAGCTGCCAGTTGCCGTCGGCCTGTTCCAGGCCGACCTTGTACCGGTAGGGGTCGTCGTTGTTGGGCTGGGACTCGTCGACGTGATAGATCAGCAGCCCTCCGCCCGGCAGCGACTGGTCGAACCCGATCTTCTCTCTTCGTTCCACCATGAAGTACTCGATACCCGGCGTTCCGTTTTCACTGAGCATGTAGGCAACGGGGCTCTCTTCGGCTGGAGGGAAAAGGACGCCGGTCGTGTTTCCGGTCAGAATTGTTGGAGTCATGAAGCCGGCCTTGACCTTGCTCCACGCGTCGATGTGCCCGGGCTTGAGCCCAAACTGGTTCCAGGAACCGGTGGCCATCAGAGACCAGCCGCCTAGCCCCATGGAGCTGAGGTCTGTGTCGTACAGGTCCACGAGACCGAGGCAGTGCCCGAATTCGTGACAGTAGACGCCGAGCAGCCCGCTCTCCGGCTCCATCGCGTACGGGAACAGCTTCACGCCGTCAAGAGTCTGCTCGGAGAACAAGGCCCACTTGTGCGAGTGGATGTCGTTCGTGTCGAGCGTGTTCTCGTAGCCGGGGCCCGCGTGCACTATGAACACGGCGTCCACGTATCCGTCGTCGTCTCCGGAGTCCGGCACGCCGTCGGGGCCGTCGTTGTCGAAGTTAGCGTAGTTCACCTCCCAGTCGGCCGCCTGAATTGCGTCCCGCGCCAGGCCCTGGGCGTTCATGGGGTACGAACCGAATCCTCTCCTGCCGGCGACGTAATAGCTGTACAGCTGAGGCATCCTCATCCAACTCGTCACGGCCCCGGTCACGTCCAGCGTGCCGTAAGAGTTCTCGAGGTAGTAGTCCCTGAGACTCCCGCCCGGCCTGGTTCCCACACTGAACAGGAAGTCTTCGAAGTACGAAGGCGGATAGCTGGCCGTGTCAGCCGGGTTGTCCTCGAAATCCGCCAGGATGACCACGGCCCTCAAGTTCCTGGGCTGGGCCTGGCTCAGCGGGAAAGCTCCGTTGCTGAGCCCGCGAGGCCTGGACGGGGCGTTGAGCCCCCTCTCGGCGGCTTCTCTCTCAATCGGCACCTGCGTCTCGACGTACCCCGAGAGTCTCCCCTCCTGCCTGAGCCGCTCGATCAAGTCCGGCCTTACGGACACGGCCGAGGCGGTGGAGACAAAAAACATCGCTGTGGCGACCGCCACCGCGGCCGTACTGACGCGTAGTCTGATTTCCTTCACCACATCCCCTCCCATCATTGCACGTCTCCTCCCAGCAGCAGCACTTTTCTCTCCAACCGCTCCCCCTCGGATTCCATCGCAACGAAATATATTCCCGGACCGACTCCCGCGCGGAGGTCTCGGGGCACTTCCCAGGCCACGGTGGCCGGCGCCCCGGTGGCCTCTCCGGACGCCACTTCCCTGACGAACCGTCCGTGCACGTCGTACAGAGCCAGCCTGAACGGCGCCCCCGCCTGCTTTGTCAAGAACGTTATGTTGAGGAGGCCTCGCGAAGGATTGGGCCACACGGACAGCGCGTGGACCGCCGGGCTCGCTGGCGGGGCAAAAGTCAGGGTCAGGGGCCCGAACATCGTCTCGTCTACACCCTCACCCTCCCACACGCCCAGATAGTACGAATAGGTGCGGCCGGACTCGGCGCTCCTGTCAAGGTACTGCGTCGAACCCAGGAGCGCGATCTCGGTCAGCTTCCGCAGCACGCCATCGTCTCTCTCTTCCCTGAATACGTCGAAGTAGGCCGGCGGGCCGTCCGAGATAGTCTCCCACTCCAGAAGCACCCCTTCCGGCGTGCACTCAGCGTGGAAATCCAGCAGCTCCACGCTCACCGGCACGGGGTCTACGCCCAGCTTGTAATAAATCTCGAAATTGGAGGACCTGTTGTCGGCCCACAGCACGTGCACGTTTCCCGCGCAGTCGGCCGCGACCGAAGCGTCCCACGAGGTGTAGATGTCCTCCGTCAGCCGCGTGTCCACGGGATCCCAGCCGGGGCCGTCGCTGTCGGTGATTTTTCTGTAGTATATCTCGTCGTTGCCGTCCCGATAGTCCTCCCAGACGATGTGAAGGTTGCCGTCACAGTCCACGGTCGCCGAGGGGTTGGCAGAGACCGCCGAGTTGGACGTGACCCGTTTCTCCTTGCCCCAGCCGACTCCATACAAGTAGCGCCGGAAGTAGATCTCGTAGTTACCGTCCCTCCTGTCCGACCACACAAGACAGACGTTCCCTTCGTCGTCGGCCCCGAGCGAGGGACTCCAGGCGATCTTGTAGCTCTGGCTCGCCCGCGTCACGGCCGTCCAGCCGGCCGGCTCCGCGTACATCCGGTAGTAGATCTCGTTGTTCCCGCTCGCGTTGTCGCTCCACGCCGTGTGCACCCTGCCCAGGCCGTCGACGACGACGCACGGGCTGCCGCAAATCCCGGTGCTCTGGCTGATGTTGGCGGGATCCCCGACCCATCCGAAGTGCCACTTGCGATAGAAGACGCTGAAAGTCAACCCGGTCTTCTGTGTCCAGACGGCATGGGCCGACGTGTCGGGCCCCGCCGCGACCGACGCGCTGGTGCACACGTCCAGCTTGCCGCTTACGCTGCCGGAGTCGGCGAAGAAACCAGAATCCGGCAGGAACCGGGCGAAGTTGACCACTGAAACCGGGTTCTCCGAGTCCTCGGTCCATGTCACAAACACGGAACTGTCGCTCAGCAGCGCGAGGCCGGGGTCGCGCGAGATGCCGGTGTTCCAGGTGAGTCTCCGGGGCTCGCCCGGAAAGACCGTCAGGGTGTCAAATCTAACGTACATTATCTCGTAATTCCCGGGTGTGTCGTCGTGCCACACGGCGTGCACCGTGCCCGAAGAGTCGAATGCGACGCACTTGGCGTTGGATGGGGAGAGACCCGACCTTCCGGCAGTGTAGCTGACCTGTTTGTCGGGACACCAGCCGGCGTGAGCGCACGGAGCGAACGCGGAGAGCGAAGCCAGGACGACGGAGGCCAGCGCCAGAGCCCGGCCGAGGGTCAGGGACAGGTACTTATGAGGTCTCATGTCAGACACCCCCAGACCCAGACCCCGGAAGGAATTTGAAAGGACTGCGAAAGGCCAAGCGCTGCGGTCCGGACGAAGGAAACCAACTGCCGAATTCCCAACCACTCCTACCCCTAATGTCAACCCCTTCCTCAGCGCCGGGCCCGCACAGGGCACAGACTCTACTGCAATTGTAGCCCAGTCCCGGCCGATGTCAAGGAGTTAGCGGCTGCGTGTGGAGCCAAAGCGATAATGTCAGGGTGTAACGCCAAAGGGAAAGTGTCAGCCCCGGAACCGCCGCAGCGTCCTGCCCAAGGTGTCCCTCACCTTCTGTTTCTCGTCCTCCTCTGCGAAGCCGAGCAGCCGGACCAGCGCGAAGAAGACCAACGAAACCGCGGACTTCACGACGACGCCGCCCACCCCGTGAAGCGGGATGGCCACCAGCATTCCGAGAGTGACGGCGCCCGCGGCCAGCACCTTCAGCATCCTCACGAGCTCGTAGGGCAGCGGGTAGAGCCGTCTCAGGACAAGGATGAAATACGCGACCACCACGGCGAATGCGGCGGCCGTGGACAGGGCGACTCCCATGGTCCCCATCCTGGGTATGGCCAGGACGCTGAGGCCTATCTTCACCAGCGCCCCGAGCGTCATCGCTACGGAGACGTGGAACGTCCTTTCCTTGAGGTAGACGCCCACGACCACGACGCTCGCGACGCCGTACAGCGCGAACGCCAGCCCGATAAACGGCACGAGGAACCCGGCGCCGGCGTACGCCTGGCCGGCTACTAGTGTTGTGATATCGACTATCGTCGCCGAAAGGGCAACAAGAGCCCACGTGCTCACGAGCACGAAATACGTGAGCACCCTCGCGTACAGGCGCCGCGCGTTGTCCTGCCCCGAGATCCGGAACATGAACGGGGTCCAGGCGGTCAGAAACGGCGTCACCAGGAACACGTTCAGCACGGACGCGAACTTGAACCCGACCCCGTACGCGGCCACCATGCCAATCTCTCCGAACGCCCGCAACAGGTACCGGTCGGACTGGTTGAGCGCCCACACGGCCAGGCCCCCCGGGACGAGGAACAGGCCGAACTTGAGTGCGCGGAGCGCGACCCGCCGGTCTATACGGGGCCGCCATCTCCGCAGGACCGCGGGTAGCAGCAGCGCGAGACCCAGAGCCGCGCCTGCCAGCGCTCCTTCGAGCACTCCGACTGCGCCCCGCCCCGCGTAAACCACCAGGTAAAGCGACACCAGAAAAGTGCTCAGCAGCCGCACCACCGAGATGGACACGAACACCCCCACGCGCCTGTCCATCCGCAGCAGGTCGAGCGGCATCCTGGAGGCCACAGTGAAGAAGTTGGTGAGGCAGACGACCACAAACGCATAGCGCCAGGCCGTACCGCCGAACACGAATGAGGACAGCGGTCCGGAGGACGCCACGCACGCGAGCGTGACGAAGGCGGACACAGCGATGAGGAGGTTGAAGATGGTGTAGACGAGGCGTCGCCTGCCGGCCTCGTCCCTCTCGTCGGCGTAGAACCGGAAGAACGCCGAGGTGAGCCCCAGCTCCGAGAACACGAACAGGAAGAGGCCCAGCATCTCCGCCAGGAAGACAACTCCGTACTCGGCCGGCGTGAGCACTCTGGCCAGGACCGGGAGCAGAAAGAACCCCGCCAGCTGCGTGGCAAGCGCGCCCAGGCCGTAGACGCCCGATTGCTTGACCAGCTCCGCGATGCGCTCGCGCGGTTCGGGCGGAGATTGCAGGGCGGGTCCGTCTTTCACTTGCAGGCCCCGCCGCGCATCCGGACTACCAGCAGTGTGAGGTCGTCGGTCAGCTCGTCGCTGCCGATGAAGCCCGTCACGGACTTCTCGACTCCTTCGACTATTTCCTTCGCCTTGAGGGACCGCGGAAAGGAAGTCAGGGTCTCCATCAGGCGCTCCTCGCCGTACTGTTCTCCGCTCTTACCCTCCGCCTCGGTCACTCCGTCGGTGTAGAGCACCACGACCTGGCCCGCGGAGAGCTTGACCGTGTACTCCGAGAAGGACGCGTCTCTCATCACGCCCAGTACGAGGTCGCTCTGGCTCAGCAACCGCGTCCCGTCCTTCCCGTCCACGAGCACGGGATAGCAGTGTCCCGCGTTGCAGTACGTCAGGGTCATGAACGAAGTGTCCACCAGCCCCAGGAAAAACGTGGCGAACTGCTCGGGCGACCTCATGTCCGCCACCAGCGTGTTCAGCGCGGTCACGATCTGCCGCACCGACCTCGGCTCCATGACCTGCGTCCTGAGCGACGCCTGCAGCATGGAGCTCAGAAGCGCGGCGGGCACGCCCTTACCGGCCACGTCGGCGATCGCCACCAGGAACTTGTCCGGGCCGGCTGGGATGACGTCGAAGTAGTCCCCTCCGACGAACCTGCTGGGCGAGTTCTTGCCGTAAAGGTCGAGCCGTTCCACGCGCGGAAACTCCCTGGGCAGAAACGCCGATTGGATCTTCCGCGCGAAAAGGAGCTCTTCCTCCATCAGCTTCTTGGCCAGGGTCTCCTCGTACAGGACCGAGTTCTTGAGCGCGACTGACAGCTGGCTGGCGAGGGTCTCCAGAAGCTGGCGGTCCTCGGAATGGAAGCGCGTCGGCAGCACCTTCTTCCCTAGCGTCAGGACTCCCATGGCCTCGTCGTGATGAACGAGCGGGAGCACCCACGACGCGGAGGTGCGGCGCAGGTAATCCTGCATCATGCCGCGTCGTTCCTCATCCAGGAAAAGCGAAAGCGCCTCGTCCGAGGAAAGCAGAGTGGGACGCGGGATGAGCTCGGTCAGCATCCCGGCCGGACTCTCGGCGCCAAACGACACCCTGTCGATCCCGAACGATTCCACCAGTCTCAACGACTGCCTGTTCTTGTCCACTATGGCGAGCGCGCCGGCGTCGGCCATGAGAGCCTCCTTGAGTGAGCTCATGACTCTTCGCGACAGCTCTTCCATGTCCAGAACAGTGACAACGTCCCTGCTGAGCCTTCTCAGCACGTTCCTGTAGTCGGTTCGATGCTTCATGAAATACTCTTCCAGGTAGACCTCCAGCCTTCCGATGACCGGCTGGAACATGATCAGGGCCAGCACCGCGAACACCGCCTGGAAGATCGGTGTCTCCGTGCCGGTGAACGCCTGCAAGGCCTTGTCGAGCTGTCGAACCACCGTCACGTAAGGCACCACGAACGCCAGAGACGACACTCCATAGAGGACGCTCCGTCTGGCCAGCAGCCTCGTGTCCAGGAACTTGTACCTCACCACGGAGTAGGCGATGGCAGTGCTTCCCAGCGTGAGGGACAACACCATCAGTGTCGAGCGCACGCGCAAGGGAACCGGCTGGCCGAACACCTCCGGTATCAGGACCGCCACTCCGTACAGCCCCACGCCTGCCGTTATGCCTATGAGGACCGTCAGCATCTGGTGACGGATCGTGAGCCCCTTCGCCTTCTTGAAGCTCCGCCACAACAGGAGCACCGACACCGCGGCGAAGGCCAGGTTGACGACGGCAAAAAGGTTCGCGTGCCAGCGGTAGACGAGTTTCATGAAAATGCTGACGAGCTCGAGGAACGGCTTCGAATACCGGATCTTGTCCCCGGCGGCCACAAAATCGAACTGCCCGCCCAGTCTGGAGCTGATGATCATGAACACGAAGTGGAACGCGTGAGGCACGAGGATGAGGATCTCTATGCCTGGGAACCGCGAGAGGATCCTGTTCGGGCGCGGGTACAGCAGAGTGAACAGTAGAAGAAAAGGAAAGAAGAACTCCCACAGGTAGGCGAACGACCGCACGAATTGACCGTAGGCCCTGCTGTCCGGGGAATGGCTCTCCGCGATGAGGCCCGAGGCTCCCAGCACGGCGCCAAGGCCGGCGAAGAAAAGCATCATGGACACGACGAGGTTCACTCTCTGCCTGGGTGCTTCCCTGAAGATGAGCACGCCCAGCAGGAAGATGAGCGCTCCCAACAGGAAGAAGACCGTGGAGAGGAACATTGTCTCTGTCATGGCACCCCGTTCTCTACGTCCAATTTGAGACTACGCAAGCCCGGCGGCTCCGGTTGCCGGAGTAGGTCCGCCGCCGCGACTCGAACCCGGCCGCGCGTGCCCGTATCGTAGCATCACCCGGACCCAGCGTCAATTCCGGCCGATGCCGGCGCGGGCCCGGCTGCTCCATCATAAGCCGTTGCGGGAAAAGGAGCTTTCTGGTAGGTTTGACGCGCTGTCTCATGCGTCATTCACCGTCAGTCCGACCATTGTGTGACCCGTCTGGAGGAGCGATGAAGGAAGTCGTGCTGGTAATAAACCCCGGTTCCACCTCGACGAAGGTCGGCATATTCTCGCGGCAGGGCTCCGTTTTCGAGACGAACGTGAAGCACGACGCCGCGGAGCTTGCCAAGTTTGACCTCGTCACCGAGCAGCTTGACCTGCGCTGGGATCTCATCTCCAAGTGCATGGAGGAGAACCTCCCTTCCGACAGCACGGTTATCGGAGTGGTCGGTAGGGGCGGACCGCTGAGACCCCTCGAAGAGGGCGCGTACAAGATATCCCCGCACATGCTGGAGGAGCTCAGGTCCTGCAAGCACGCCAACCACGTCAGCAACCTGGGCGCCATCATTGCCGACAGGTTTGCGAGGCAGTTCGGGGTCCCGGGCCTGATAGTCGACCCCATCACCGTGGACAACCTGATCCCCGAGGCCAGGATTTCGGGACACCCACTCATCGAGAGAAAGAGCCTCATGCACGCGCTCAACATCCGCTCGACGTCGCGCGCGGTCGCGGCGAAGCTGGGAAAGCCGGTGAGAGCCGTCAATTTCGTGGTCGCGCACATGGGCGGCGGAATATCTGTGGTCGCGGTGAGGGGCGGGAAGGTGATAGACCTGAACAACGCCCTGCTGGGCCAGGGCCCGTTCAGCCCGAACAGGGCCGGCAGTCTGCCCATCGGACCGCTGGTGCGGCTGTGCTTCTCAGGGAAATTCACCGAAAAACAGCTCATCGACACCCTGTCCAAGGAGAGCGGGCTCAAGGCGTACCTCGGAACCGCGGACGTGGAGGAGGTACTCAAGCGCATCAAGGCCGGGGACGAGATGGCGAGGCTGATATTCGGAGCGATGATCTACCAGATCGCGAAGGAGATCGGGGCGATGGCAGCCGTACTCAAGGGCAGAATCGACGGAATCATCCTGACCGGAGGCATGTCCAACTCTACCGAGCTGACCGGCGCGGTCAGCGAGTACGTCAAGTTCCTGGCTCCGATTCACGTCCTCCCGGGTGAGAGGGAGATGGAGGCGCTGGCCGAAGGGGCCTTCAGAGTCCTGGACGGCCAAGAGGCCGCCAGGGAGTATTGAACGCGCATGGTGGAATCGCGGATACCCATAAGAACATACTCACAGCTCGTTGAGGCGGCGAGGAACCTCGCGAAGGCGGGTCAGAAGCGGAGAATAGCCGTGGCCGCCGCGCAGGACCCGGACGTCCTGGACGCCGTCCACGAGGCCTCCGTGGAAGGCATCGTCACGGCCCATCTCTTCGGCGACAGAGAGAAGATATCCGCCATCTGCGCGAAGGCCAACCTGGACGAGTCCGTGTTCACGACTCACGACCAGCCCGACCCGGCGTCCGCCGCCAGAGACGCGGCCGCCTTCGCCGATGCCGGAGAGGCGGACATCATTATGAAGGGCTTCGTGAGCACGTCCACGCTGATGAAAGCGGTACTGTCGAAGGAGCTCGGGCTGCGCATGTCGGACACCCTGAGCCACGTCGCGCTGCTGGGGATCCCGGGCTACCACAAGCTGCTGGGGTTCACGGACGGCGGCGTGGTGGTCAGGCCCGACTTGAAGCAGAAGATGGACATAGTCAGGAACTACCTGTCCGTCGCGGGAGCGCTCGGCATCGAGACTCCCAGGATAGCGCTGCTGGGGCCTCCGGTCGCCCAGTCCGCGCCCGAGTCTCTGGTTTCCGAGTGCGCTCAGATCGTGCGGGAGTTCACGAAGGAGGATCGGCGCCCCGGTGCCGTTCAGGACCCGGCCGCGCCGGACTCGGCGCAGGCCACGCCGCGTCCCGACGTGGAGGGGCCGCTCAGCCTTGACTGCGTGCTGTCGGCGGAGGTGGCGGCGAAGAGAGGAATAGAGAGCAACGTGTCCGGAGACGTTGACGCCGTCGTGGTGAGCGCCATCGAAGAGTGCAACGTGGTGGCGAAGTCCGTCATAGTCCTGGCGGGCGCTCTGTTCGCCGGCGTGGTGATGGGCGCGAGGGTGCCCGTGAGCGTGGTCTCGCGGACAGACACCAGAGAGAATAAAAAGGCCTCGATAGCGCTGGCCTGTTTGGTGTCGGCGCATCGGGATGGGACGAAGCAACAGGCATAGAACGGAGCAAACCGGTCTTGAAGAGCATTGTTGAACTGCCGGAAGCCGTACGCGGGCTCCTGGGCGCGGGAACACTCAAGGGTGTCGTGCTGTTTCCGGGAGAGGACTGCGTGGCCGCACTCAAGCGGCTGTGCGGGCTCTTGCCGACGGAGCTCGTCGTTTACACCGGCTCTCCCTCGTCGGTCTCCTCGTCCTTCTCAGCCGCGCTGTCATCTCTCTCGGCCGCGGCGCGGTCGTGCGAGGTGAGGGTTGCCCTGAGCCCCGCCACCGTGCTCAGGGACTATCTCACTGCGGAGTGTCCGGGATGCCATTTCCTTCTGCGGGGAGACCTCCTGTCGCTGGAGACGCTCTACAAGGCCACACACAGACTGCCAGACGACGCTCCGGGAGCGTTCCTATCGCAGGTGGGCTTCGTCGAAATGCCGTGGCGGGGGCACGACAGAAACGCGTTCTTCGTGGTTTCCGACTGCTTCCTGAACGCGAGGCCGGACAAGACAGCGAGGATGGACATCATCAGAAACAGCGTGGCCGTGTGGGAGGCGGTGAGCGACGACCCCGCGCGTGTGGCCCTTCTTTCGGCGGTAGAGCAAGTGTACCCCGGGGTGCCGGTCACTGTGGAGAGCGCCGAGATCGCCGCCGCGGCCGCGGGTAAGATGCGGGGCGCGTTCGTGCAGGGACCTCTTTCGTTCGACGTGGCCCTGGACGCGGAAGCCGCGCGGGACAAGGGCGTGTCCGGTGGGGTCGCGGGCAGGGCGAACGTGCTCGTCGGCAGCACGGTGGAAGTGTCGAACGGGATCTACGTGGTTCTGACGCTGACGCAGAAGGCCGGGGCGGCAAGCGTGCTGGTGGGAGGACGCGTTCCCCTGGCCCTCCCCTTCCCTTCTGACGGTGTGGACACGGCCTTCAATTCGGCTTGTCTGGCGGCGCTTCTGGGGCTGCGGCGCGGGGCCGCCTGACGCGCGGCCGGCAGGCAGGCAACCAGGTCCGCTCGCGACCAGGGCCGCTCAGTCGACGCGCACTACCTTCGCAGTGGCGACGGTCCCTCCGGCCTCCAGCCGCATGAAGTAGATACCCGGCCGCACTGGCTTTCCCTTCCAGTCTCTTCCGTCCCAAGTGCGCTCGTATGCTCCCCTGGTCAGTCGTCCCTCGAAGACAGATCTCACTAACCTGGAACGTACGTCGAACACCTTGAGCGACACCCGCTCGGAGGCAGCACCCGACCGGGGTGCGGACCAGGCCGGCGAGCCTACGGCGAAACTGACTGTTGTGTTGGCTGTAAACGGGTTGGGCGCGCAGCTGCTGATGACAGCCGTGGCCGGGACCGGCGCGCTCTGGGGAGGGACGCCGATGCTGTTCGTGAGGCGCTTCACGCGGAAGTGCACGGTAGCGAGACTCTGGGCCGGGATGCTCAAGCCGAACCTCGGTACCAGCTCCAGGCCGAAGAGAGTCTCCTCGCCGTACAGCATGGACGGCTGAGTGGTGAATTCGTATTCCAGCGAATGCCCCGTGGCCACGTTTACGACGGCTCTGACTCCCGGGCCGACGCTGGAGACTGTGTCCGCGCCATTCCAGTATTTCAGGGTCGCGATGCCTCCGTCCATGGCCACCGGACACGACGGACAGAAGGCGCTCTCCACGTGGATTTCGAAACTGCGCGTGTAGGGTTTCTTGTTGAGGACGCTGTAGGTGACGTCCAGCGTTTCTTCGCTCACCCAGTAGGACTTTGTGAGGGTCAGGTCGGCGTTGCTGTATGTGAAGTCCGCGCCGGCGTCTCGCAAGGCCGGAGTGAACGACGCCTCCCTGAGCTCCCCCAGATAGGTTCCGTCGGCGCGCAGCGAGTCCTCGAACGCGCGTCTCCTGACCTCGAACTCCCAGTCGAACACCTGCGGGAAGATGCCGTTACCCGAAAGCCACGAGTAGACGTCCCTGCCACCCAGGAGCCGGGGCACGTAGTGAGCCTCGTCCTGGAACAGCTCACCGTAGTACATGAAGTTCTCTCCGCCTATCTCCTCCACCCCCTGGGCCAGGTCGAACCAGTAAAGGAGCTTGCCGCCCTTCGCGGAGAAGACCAGCATGGTCTCGTCCTTGACGACCACGACTTCGGTGACTCCGTCGTCGTTCAAGTCGGCCGCGTACTGCCTGTCCTGTCCCAGCAAGGCCTCCCGCGCTGCCCGGGCCGCGACGTAGGCGGCGCGCGCCATGTCCCAGTCAGTGTAGCCGTCGTGGCCGTCCTCGCCGTGAACCAGGAACTCATACTGGTGCGCGACGAGGTCGAACCACGCGTGGTCGAGCAGCTTCGAGGCGGCCAGAGTGTCGCCGCCCGAGGAGGCGATCTCGACCCTCACCGCGTTCAGCGTGTCCCTGACTTCATCAAAGAAGGCCCTGTACGCGGTCCCGGTCGCACCGGCGTTCTCGGCGAACCAGGCGGAACGTCCCATCCAGTCAGCCGCGCCGTCCACTATCCGGCCTATCGATCCCGCGCTGCCGTGCGATTGCATGAACTCGGAGTAAGTGGTCACGCTGATGACGGGGTCTGACTCCAGCGCCGTGAGCAGGTCGTCCAGGTGCGACCAGTCCACCTGGGGGTTCTCTCCGCTCTCGTAGTCCCAGAGGCCGGTCGCCTCGGCGTCCTCGTGGTAACAGACGGCGAACTCGTCGTCCGCGTCGTCGTTGCACCTGTCGTGCAGGAAGTTGACCACCGACTGGTAGTCTCCGCTGTCTATCGCGTAGTTGACCGTACCCTGGAAGGCCTTGTCGTCGTCAAACACGTTGAGCGTCCTGCCGTCGTACGACGTCGTCCTGACCAAGTACTCGCTTCCCGTGATTCCGCTGTCGTAGAGGATGTGGTCTTCGACCTGTACGTTCTGGTAGCCGTTGTCCGCCAGCAGACGGACAAAGTTCTGCGTCCACACCCGCTCCGGGTTCCAGAAGCTCACGGGCGACGCGCCGAAGACGCGTTCGATCAGAGTTCTGTGGGCCCTAATCTGCGCGTCGTTGAACTGGAAGTCCGCCGAGTCCGCACGGGTCGAGTACATGATGTTCTGCGCGTAGGTGCTTCCTACTATCTCGAACTGACCGTCCTCCACTCCCTGCCTCACGAGCTCGACCGCCCTGTCGTCCAGCCACAGGAGACTGTGGAGCAGACATCCGGACACGTGGATCATGAACTTGAGAGTCGGGTGCGCCCGCAGCGTTTCCAGAAGGCCGACGTAGCAGGCCGTCGAGGCGACCTTCGCGTACGGCACCAGGTTCTGGTTGAAATGGAACAGGAAAACTGCGTCTATCTTCTTGGCGGGCGCCGCGCCTCCGACCGTTACTGCGACGGTCTCGGGCTTCGCGGGCAGACCCGCGAGGTCCACGCCTTCCATCAGCACTGTGTAGGCGCCCTGGCCGGCGTACTGTCCCCCGTCGTTCCTGCCGTCCCACCACACGGAAGACGCTCCAGCCGCGAACAGGACGCTGTCGCAGAGCGTGCGCACTGTCTGGCCCAGGCCGTTCTCGACCGCGGCCGTGACGAAGCAGGCCTCGGTCAGCTTCCAGGAGGCTTCCGTGGAGTCGCGGTAGCCGTCGCCATCCGGGTAGAAGGTGGCAGGCACTGCGGCGGCCTCGTATATGTCGGGAGGGCTCGCGTCCGGCAGCACTGTCACAACGAACGGATTGAGCGTGTCCGCCGGCAGGCATGCCCGAAGGAGGCCGTCAGTGGCGAACAGGAAATACTGTATCGTGCCCCGGAGCACGTCCTCGCCCGGAATCTGTCCCGACCAGCCGGTCATGCCAGCCCTGTTCAGCTCGACCGTGGCGAAGCCGGGCTCGCCGGAGGGCAGGTAACGGAGGGCCACTCTCTCCACAAAGCTGTCCACGACCGTCGCCGTAATCGGTACCGGCAGGTGCGCCTCGGCCGCGCTGACAGGCGTGTGGGAAATTGCGGGGACGACACCGTCGGGTTCGACGAAAAGCGCGCAGACCTGCGAGGTCCACGCGTCGTAGCTCCCGAGCATGCCTCTCTGTGAAAGTCCCGGCACCGTGACAACGTCCATGATGTTTGAGTCGCCGGCGCCGTCGGTGCCCCCTCCGAAGTCCCATTCGCTGCCGGCGGCCCTCACCTGACGCACTCTGCCTGTTTCGTATCCGTTCTGTCCCAGCATGAGGACGAGGTAACGCCAGCTCGTGGTCGGGGTTCCCACCACGCTCTTCAGAGCGGAAAGCGTAATCTTCCCGTCGGCCTGGCTGACGGTGGTCCTGACTTGAGTCGTGTCGAAGCCGCCGCCGGGAAAGACAACCCTGCTTTGAAAATCGTCGAACGGCGGCGCGCACCAGACCGCAACCTCCCACGCGTTGGCGGGAGACACGCGCGCGCTCCTGCCGTCCAGCGTCCAGGTGGCGCCCGAATTGTGGATTCCGTCTTTGTCTATGTAGATGTCTATGCTCTGGAGGCTGAAGCCCGCACCCGACCCCCAGGGGTCGCCGACCGCCGCGTTCACGTCCACGGTGAAGTACACTCGGTTACTCTCGACACGAACCTGGAATTCGGTCACGTCGAACGACCCGGCCGTGAACACGCCGTTGGTGGGGTAGGTGTATGAGCCCGGACCGTAGTCGTCGCCGACGGGATCGGCGATGGTGGTGATGACCTGAGATTGCGCCTGCCCGGCGGCGGTAAGGAAGATGACCAGGAACAAGGCGGCTCCCAGTTCCGCGGCGCGGCGCGCGGGCGGTGGGGCCGGCCTTGGAGACCTTATCCATGCCCGCTCCGGCGCCCTGGTCGGTCTTGGAAGCGGAAGTGAGGACCGCCCCGGGCCCCGCTTTCGTCTTCGCCTGGGCCTTTCTTCCTTCATCTGCCCCCTTCGTTCACGGCACTCGCTGAAGCGCAGCCGCCCAAAAGAAGAGCCGGGTGACCTGAGTTCGAGTCACCCGGCTCAGATGACGTCATTATTGTACCGCGAAGATGGCCCGCGCGCAAGCGCCCGTGCAGCGCCCGAACAGACAGCTGGCGCCGGCGCTCAGCGCCCGGTCGTGCGCATCAGGGCGTCCAGCGCCTCGCGGAGCTTATCCAGCTCGGCTCCGGCCTCGGAGATCTTGCCCTGCCCCGTGAGCTGCTGGTAGCGCTTGAAGTGCTCGGCCGCCCTGCGGATCTGCTCTTGCACGGTGAGCGCTCCGGCGGTGCCGGCCGGGCCGGCTGCCGCTGTTTCCTCATCGGCTCTCGGCGCCTGGCTGACCAGCCGGCTCAAGGCCTCCTCGAATGAGTTCGCGTAGGCCAGGATGTCGCCCGAAGCCGCGATTACGCGCTTCAGCTCCGGCATCTTTCCGACCGTCGCCTGCAGGTAGATCGGCTGCACGTAGAGCAGCCGGTTGTCGGTCAGAGGGATGACGAGCAGGTTACCCTGGATGACGCGCGAGCCCTGCTGGTTCCACAGCGAGAAGTCCTTGCTTATCGTCTCGTCCTGGTTCAAACGGATCTCTATCTGCATCGGTCCGTAGATGAGACGGTCCTTCGGGAAATCGTAGACCAGCACCTGGCCGTAGTTGTCGCCCTCGCAGCGGCCCGCCAGCCACGCCACCATGTTGTGCTTGGGGTTTGCCGGGTCGGTCGTGAGCGGCGTGAATGGGATCATCTGAATGAATTCGGGCTTCTCCTCGCCCGGCACCGTGATCACGACGTAGTAAGGCAGTATCTCCTGCGTCGCTCCCTGGTGAGTCTCCTGGGCTATCTGCCAGGCGTCTTCCCTGTTGTAGAACACGGATGGGTCGTCCATGTGGTAGACGGTGTAAATCTCAGCCTGGATCTTGAGGAAGTCCTCCGGATACCGAATGTGGCTTCTAAGGAACTCCGGCATCTCGGACTGCGGCTTGAAGAGACCCGGGAAGATCTTCATGTACGCCTTGA
This sequence comes from uncultured bacterium, assembly GCA_964570935.1. Lineage (GTDB taxonomy): Bacteria > Eisenbacteria > RBG-16-71-46 > JAFGJU01 > JAFGJU01 > JAFGJU01. Next base: position 13,941 of record CAZMZP010000059.1, on the reverse strand, counting down.
TGATGGGGTCGGATTCCTCGAACACGTAGAAGTCCACCGTGCCGTCGTAGCTGTTCACGACCGCCTTCACGGCGTTCCTCATGTAATTGATGCTGTGCCCCCGCCTGTAACGGTAGCGCTCGGCGTACGGGTAGTGGTCCGACGTCGTGTAGGCGTCCCACATGAACCATATCCTGCCGTCGGCGACCACCTGGTACGGGTCGTTGTCGAACGCCAGGAACGGAGCCAGCGACGGGACTCTCCAGCCGATGGGCCGTTTGAACATGATGCGGCTCTCGGGCGTGAGCTCCTTCGCAGTGAGAAGCCTCAGCCCGTCGAACCTGAGCGCGTACGCCAGCTTCCTTAAGCCCCCGCCCAGCGGGACTCCACCCTTGCCTTCGTAGAAGGCCGTGACGTTCTCTGCGCCGCGCGGATAGTCGAACTCCGGGTGGCTCGTCTTGACGAAGACGTGGGAATTGAACGCTTCACCGTAGTAGATTTCCGGCCGCGTCAGGGCAAGCTCGGGGAACCTGGCGACCGGAGGGATGTCCTTTATCCAGTACTCAGGCAGTCCTTCGGGCGTAAAGATGGTCACGGGGTTCAAGCATCCGCCGTACCCGTGCGTGTACACGAGTCTCAGGTTCTGCCACGTCTTGGACTTCTCGGCCAGCCGCCTCTGGTCGAGCTCCCTGGCTGCCAGCATCACCTGCACGGGCTTGTCCCCTATCCTGTACCGGTCTATGTCGACGTCGATAAACCGGTAATACAACCGGAACGACTGGTTCTGGTTGTACGTGGCCTCCAGCACTCTCCAGTCCCAGAGCCGTATGCTCTGCAGTGTGGCCGAGTCGGTAGTCAGGTTCTCTGCGGTCACGCGGTCCTTGACGGGAAAGTCCAGAGACGTGACTCTGCCCGCGTCCAGTCCGAACGCCTTCCGCGTAAACTCGATGTTGTACTCGATGTAGGTACGCTCCTTGTCCAGCTCGTTGGGGCTCACGACGTAGTGCTGCACGATGGACGGGACGGCCCGAACGCCGATGATCCAGGTCAGCACCAGCACGCCGACCGCGATGCCCGCCGCGGCAAACGTCTTCCGGCGGGAACGGCTGGCGGCTCCCAGGAGAAACGAAAGACCCACCAGGACCAGCGCCCCTATGAAGAACTTGTAAGCCCCTATCTGGTAGTGCACGTCGGTGAAACCGGCTCCAAACACGGCTCCCCGCTCGGAATAGACCAGGTTCCATATGGCCAGCACGGTCTGGAAGATGAACAGGGCCACGAACAGCACGCCCTGGACCGAGAGGTGCGTGACGAGCCTGAACAGCGTGTGCCGCTGCGCGTCCCCCAGGCGGCCCATCGGTTTGCGCGGCCTGTAGAGGTCGTACATCCCCACCCCGAGCTCCGCCAGGTAGATTACGAGCAGCCCGAGCGTCGAAAAGATGAACAGCGCAACGAAGTACGAGCGCAGGTTCGACAGGAACGGCAGGCTGAACACGTAGAAGGAAACGTCCCTGTGGAACACGGGGTCAGACACGCCGAACGGCACCTGGTTAAGGTACAGGAGGACTTTCTCCCACCATTGCGAGCACGTGTTGCCCAGCATGATCGAGACCACGAGTCCGAACAGCATGTATACGCCCTTGGCCGGCCTGAGCCTTCTCCTGACGTCCGCCTCCAGGCCCGACAGTGCGATCCGCGTCTGCAGGAAGAAGAAGAGAATACTGGCCGCGAATCCGAGCAGGAAGAGCAGTATCCGGGTGTTGAAGACCGTCCAGTACCTCTGCGCCTGCCCCAGCTCCTCAAACCAGAGGGCCTCCGTGTACACGCGGAGACCGACGAGGAACACGGTCAGCGCGATCACCAGCAGCGCCGACACGATTATGTGGCTCCTGCCGAGCGCCCGCCTCCGGGCCGATACAACCACCGGGAGAAGGCAGGCCACGTACGCTAGAAACACGAAGAAGGAAAGCATCTCACCCTCCTGGTTTACGCAAGACCAGCCGCACCGCCACAATCTCGGGCTGCCGCTCAGTGAATCCTGGCGCACCGTCACATTCTGACGGTCACGCAATTCCACCAGAAGGCACTTGCACGGTCAAGCGAAAACGGAGGCGCCCGCTCGCCGGCGCCTCCGGACGGGCCGGCCGCCGGACGTCCTCCCTTCTGGACACGGTGGCCGGTTTGGCCTATCCTCTGTGGGTACGTCGGTTCGGAAGGTGCTGTTGGGAACACAGGAGGACAGAATGAGGTTCAATCGCATGTCATCGCATAGCATGGCGTTCCGTCGTAAGCTGCTGGTCGTTTCGGTCTTGGCGCTCGCGCTGGCTGCGGTCGCGCTCACAGTCGCGGCCGTTCCGAGCTTCGCCGCGAGGAAGTTCCCGGTGACCTTCATCTTTTCGCCCCAGGGGCGCGCGGACAACGTGACCCTCGCCGGCAACTTCAACAACTGGAGCCGCGACGCGCAGCCCATGACCTTGAACCCCGCGACAGGCGCCTGGACGGTGACAATCGAGCTGATGGAGGGAGAGTACCAGTACAAGTTCGTGGTGGACGGCTCGAAGTGGTTTCAGGACCCGGCCCAGGAGCTGAAGGCGCCGGACGGGTTCGGCGGCTACAACTCCGTGCTGAGGGTTGGTGACTACGACCGTTTCCGCGAAGCCGCAAGGCGTGGTGACGGCAAGATAATGTCCGAGGCGCTGTACCACGAAGTGGAGATACCGTTTGCCGAGTGGAGAGACAGCACTCAGATATCGTTGAGACTTCGCCTGAAGAAGGACGACGCCGACCGCTGCGCGGTCGTGGTGCTGCCGGACGCGCCGGTTGAGGGCTCGACGCGCGCCGCCGGACCGGCAGCGCGCGAGTATCCGATGAAGTGGTTCGCTCAGGACGGCGTGTTCGAATACAGGCGGGCGGTCATACCGGCAGCGGCGGCCGGCGCCAGGTACGTGTTCAAGGTCGAGGACTCCTCCGAGACGCTCTACTATTTCGCCGACAACACGTGCTCCGTCGGGCTGGACGACCCGGTGCCGTTCGAGATCGCACTCGCTGATTCTCTCAGGTTCGAGACCCCTCGCTGGACGGAGGGCACGGTGTTCTACCAGATCTTCCCGGAGAGGTTCAGGAACGGGGACATCTCGAACGACAGGCCCGGCGTCGTACAGTGGGACGCGGCGCCGGCTAACAACAATTTTTTCGGAGGCGACCTTCAGGGGGTCATTGACGGCCTGGACTACCTGGACAGCCTGGGTGTCGGGGCCATCTACTTCAACCCCGTCTTCGAGGCCACGTCCAACCACAAGTACAACACCACCGACTACATGAAGATCGACCCGAACTTCGGCACTGTCGAGACGATGAAGGACCTTCTGGCCGAGGCGCACGACCGCCGTATCAACATCGTGCTGGACGGCGTGTTCAACCACTCCGGCTACGAGTTCTGGGCGTTCCAGGACATCGTGAAGAACGGACCCATCTCCCGCTACGCCAGCTGGTACACGATCCACAGCTATCCGGTCGTGAAGGACCCCAAGCCGAATTACGAATGCTGGTGGGGCTACGGCGACCTGCCGAAGATCAACACCAACAACCCGGACGCGAGACAGTACATCTTCGACGTCATCAACTACTGGACCCGTGACATAGGCATAGACGGCTGGAGGCTGGACGTGCCCAACGAAGTGCCCCACGAGTTCTGGAGAGAGTTCAGGAAGGTCGTCAAGGGCGTGGGGCCATCCAAGTACATCGTCGGAGAGATATGGGACAACGGATTCCCGTGGCTCCAGGGTGACGAGTTCGACGCCGTCATGAACTACAGATTCAGGCGCGCGATGATAGACTTCTTCGCGACCGGAGAGGCGGACCCGGTGCGTCTGGACGAGACGCTGGGCCGCATCCGCGTAGACTATCCCGACGCCGCGAACAACGTCATGCTGAACCTCATCGGCAGCCACGACACCGAGCGCTTCCTGACCCTCTGCGGCGATGACCTGAAAAAGATGAAGCTGACCGCTCTCTTCCAGATGACGTATCCGGGCGCCCCGTGCATCTACTATGGCGACGAGATCGGCCTGACGGGCCTCAAGGACCCGGACTGCAGGAAGACGTTCAAGTGGGACCCGGCCAGGCAAAACGCCGAGCTGCGTGACTTCTACTTCAAGGTAGTGGGTTTAAGGAACAACCACTCCTGCCTGCAGCGCGGCGACTACCTGACTCTCCTGGCGGACACCAACCGCAAGACCTTCGCCTTCGCCAGGGACGACGACCAGGAGCTGGCGATAGTCATCTTCAACAACGACGCGTCGAAGCAGCCGGCCGAGATAGACCTGGCGCTGCTGGCCGCGCGCGGACAGAGAGAAGTCGCCGAAGGAAGCGTGCTCAGGGACGCGCTGACGGGTACTGCCTACACCGCCGGCAAGGGAAAGCTCTCGATACCGGTCATGGAGTCGAAATCGGCGCTGGTGCTGTTCGCCGAGTGAGCGGCTTCGGCCGTGAGCGGCAGGCCGCGTCCTGCGCGCCGTGACCCCGCCGTGCTTTCCGTGTGCGGCGATGGCTGACACCGAACGACAGAACTAAACCAGAAATGGGACCGACCGAAGTCGATCCCATTTCTGTTTCGGAAACTGAGTAAACCGGCCCCCAGATCGCAGTCTGAGCCTTCAGCCCGGCATCAGTAAATCACTACCAGCTTCCTCGCTTTGGTCGAACCATCAGACGAGAGCTCGTAGAAGTAGACTCCGCTGGCGACCTTGTCGCCGTTCGCGGCCGTGCCGTCCCACGCGGCGCGGTGTTCGCCTTGCGCCAGGTCCGCGTCCACGAGCGTCTTCACGACTCTCCCGAGAGCGTCGTATACCGTCAAGGTCGCGCGCGCCGCCCTGGGCAGGTTGAACACGAACGTGGTCGTCGGGTTGAACGGGTTGGGCCTGTTCTGCTCCAGCGAGAGCGTCCTCACCGCAGGCGTCTCGCCGACCCCCATCTTGCAGTAATCCTCGAAGTACACCACCGGCAGAATCAGCGGGCTCACGCCGACAGTGTCGTACACGGCGTCGTTGAGAAACACGTTTCTATTGACGGACAGCGAGCACTCGTACCCGTTCCTGAACAGGAACTTGTAGTCCACCATTTTCCAGGTGTTGACCGGGAAGCGCACCCTGCCGGAGTAGACTTCGTCCGCCGCGAAAGAATCCGGGAACACACCGTCGTCCTTGAGGAAGGTCGTTACCGGCACGTTCCAGTTGAGCGGATACTCGCTGCCGTTGACGCCCACCGTGTCGCCCGGTAGAGGGTTGTAGTACTGCATGTCGACCTGGAAAATCACGTCAACAGCCTTGTTCGTGTAGTTGTCGGGAGCGACGTCACCCCACCAGACCGAGAACGTATCTACTCCCGTCGCGCACGTGAGGCCGGGGTTGGCGTAGTAGTGCTGCACGGGGTCCCACTCGGTGCACTGGTGCGCGAACTTGAACTCGATCCAGGTCGTATCCGCTCCGGTCGCACAGTCGGACGGCCTGGAGAAGTCAACCGCCACGGTATACACGCTGTCCCCGGCTATCGCGTCCGGCGCCACTCCGTCGTCCTTCGCGTAAAGGTCGCAGAGCGGGCTCCAGGTCAGCGGATACAGACCGCCTTCGAGGGAGAAGGTGTCAACGGGAACAGAGTGGCTTCTGAGGTGAAGGCTCATGTTCCCCTCGAACACAACTCTCGAAAGGCAGAAGCAGGCTTTGTTCGTGACCCCGTTGTTCACGATGGTGTTGAGGGCCAGGTCCTTGACCCCCGTGACCAGCACGTCGTTGCTACCCCCGTAGCTAAGGTTGGAGCCGAGAGTCAGAGTGACCTTGGAGAAGTCGACCAGATCTCTGACAGCCGTCGACACCAAGACCGTCCCGGAGTTGACCGAGTAGTTCCCCGCGGTCTGCGCGGTGGTCAGGTCCACGGGCTCGTTGAACTCGACCAGAATCGTGTTGTGAGGAACGGCGTAGCTCGAGGCGCCCGTCACGGTCGGCGGGTCGACGTCGGCCGCGCTGGACTCGAGGACATGAGTCGACACGGCAAGAATCGCCTGCGTGCTCCAGTCTGTAGCGTTCCAGTCCTCGGCCGGGTCGTTCGAAGTGTCCTGGGCGTTGTCAGCCGAGCCACCGCCCGTGCACCATGCCTCGCACCATATCTGGCTCGGGCTCCCCAGTTTCGTCTTGGCGATCTTCCACTCGAGCGCCGAGGTCGTGCCGTAGCTCCTTCCGACCGCGTCGAGGTTGCCGCTGGAGGTCCAGCTGGACCCGCTCCACGCCCAGAACTGAGTGTCGGTCACATCGTACGGCAGGTTGTCCACCCACGAGTAGAGTCCGTACTCAGGTTTGTGGTTGTCTGAGACGACCACGTTGCGGCCCCAGGCGTCGGACGTGGCGCCGCTCAGGTCATTCGTCTTGTCGATGTAGAGGGCGTACTTCCCCCAGTTAGTCGAGTTTATGTTCGCGTTGATGGTGAAATAGAAGTACCAGTAGTTGGCGTCGTTGCACACGTACAGACTGACAAGGTCCATTACGGCGTTGCCGTTTCCGTCCCCCGTCTTGTCCGTGGCCTCCGCCGCGCCGTAGACGGCGTCCAGCGTGCCGTCGACGACGGGGGTTCCGAACCCGGCGCCGAACGCCTGCTGGGAGAGAAGCAGCACGGAGCCTAGACACAGAAGCACTGCGAGTCTTCGAGTCATCAGCCATCACCTCCGAGAAGTAAGCCTGTAGTCCTGTGACCGCAGGCGCAGCCTGACGGCCCTGGATTGGCGGCTTAGACTTGCAGCGAAGGGCGCGCGGCCCTCCGCTGCAATCTAAGCGATATGTTGCTGATGTCACGGCCAGCGCCCGCCAGGTCGCGGCCGATGGTTCCTCACCCCTACCTGTAAAGGGCCTTTATCTGACCCCACGTGCTGGAGTTGACCGGAATCGCGCACGACGGGCAGTCGGGCGTGTTGTACTCCCAGCCGTCTATCCAAAGAACCTGCACCGGGGCCGTGTCGTCAATCACAAAGTTATGGTCGCCGGTGCCTTCCCACGTGTTGCAGTCATCCTTCTTGTACTTGTAGCCCACGGACGGGTTGGAGCCGGTCCCGAACAGCACGTCAACCTCGTAGTATTTCGGGCTGGGCTGCTCGCAAGGCCTGGACATGGGGACTCCAGCGCCCCAGTTCGTCAGCGCGGAGTGACCGCCGGTCACGCACACGCCGCCGGAGGTCTCCACGCCCGCCGTCAGGCAGAGCCTGAAGCGCACCGTTACGTCCTGCCGGGTGGCAGCGGTGACGTTCAGGGAGAACGGAGGCTGGTTGCTGCACTGGTCGCCGCCGCAGCCGTAGAGACTGGTCGGCGGGCAGGTCGTCATGTCAGTAAGGTCGGTGACCTCAGTGTAAAACATCTCTACCACTCCGCCTTCGAGGGCGGTGGTCGGAATCGTGCCCTTGTACTCGTCGTTGTTGCCGACGTCCACGTTGTACGCCATGGCAACACTTGTGTAGGTCGGGTCCGTGACCTTCTTGTAGTACAGCGTCGCCGTGATGTTGGCGCCCTGACCCGGAGCGTCGGTCACGCCCGCCTTGTAGACTTGAAGATACACGTCGACGTTCTGGTTCTCGGCAACGGTCGCGTTGTTGCATGGCCACACGTTCCCCGTCCAGCCGATGACTGCGTAGGCGGACGGCGCGAAAAGCACGAGCGCGGCCAAGACACCCAATAGCAATCTAGTTTTCATGTTGATGGACTCCTTCCCCAAAGACGATGCACTACTGACCAGCTCTGGAACCCCGCTGACGACGCACACCTGTCGCCCGTTTCAGGCGATCCAGGCCGCTCCGGCGGGACTCACAGTGAGAAACGACACGAAACGCTAACAAACCCTCGGCCACTCACCTCCTCACCAACAAGAATTAAACTCACACAACAACAGTCCAGACAAGATATTAGACCGGTCCAAATACCCCAGAACATAAAAGCGCCGGTCACCGCCAAGATGCCATATAATACCACGAAACCCGCATAAAGTCAACGGATTTCGGCCTTTCGGCGGGGCACTTCACGGCGTCGCGACGGGGCTTCGTCGTCGCGTCTTAGCGCCGCGTCCGGCGAAACGGCGGACGCGTAGCGGATCACGGCTTCTGTGTTTTTTCTATCTTCGCCCAGGTATCGCGAAGCGTGACAGTGCGGTTGAAAACCGGCTTCCCCGCTGAGGAGTCCAGGTCGGCGCAGAAATAGCCCAGTCTTTCGAACTGGCAGCGGAAGCCCGGGGCCGCGCCGGCGAGCGCCGGCTCGAGTTTGCACCCCGTCAGGGTCTCCAGCGAGGAAGGGTTTATGTCGGATTTCCAGTCGCGCGCCTTGTCGAGTAGGCCGGCCGCGGTTGTCTCCGCGTCCGTCTCCAACCCTTCCCCGACGTCGCCGGGATACGGCCTGGCGAAGAGATGGTCGTACAGCCGCACCTCGGCGTCAAGGGCGTGCGGCGCCGACACCCAGTGTACGGTTCCCCTGACCTTCCTGCCGTCCGGGGTTCCCTCTCCCTTCGTCTCCGGGTCGTACGTGCAGCGAAGCTCCGCGACTTCCCCGGTCTTCTCGTCCCTCACCACGCCGACGCACTTGACGCAGTAGGAGTAGCGGAGTCGCACTTCCCTGCCGGGCGCGAGCCGGTGGAACTTGGGCGGAGGCACCTCGCGGAAATCGTCTCTCTCAACGTACAGGACGCGCGAGAACGACACCTTCCTGGTGCCGGCCGCCGGGTCCTCGGGGTTGTTGAGCGCGTCGAACTCCTCCACGCGGTCATCGGGATAGTTCTCGATGACCACTCGCAGAGGCCGCAGAACGGCCATGTAGCGCGGAGACCGTCTGTTCAGATCCTCCCGCAGGCAGTGCTCCAGCAGGGCGATGTCCACCACGCTGTCTCTCTTGGCCACTCCTATGGTATCCAGGAACGCGCGGATCGCCTCCGGCGTGTATCCCCGGCGCCTCAGGCCGGACAGCGTCGGCATCCGCGGGTCGTCCCACCCTTTGACGTGGCCCTCCTCCACAAGCTGGCGGAGCCGCCGCTTGCTCATCACGGTGTGCGTGAGGTTCAGGCGTGCGAACTCTATCTGCCTGGGATGATGGATGCCCAGGTTGTCAAGATACCAGTCGTACAGCGGGCGATGGTCCTCGAACTCGAGCGAGCAGATGGAATGGGTGATTCCCTCGATGGAGTCCGACTGGCCGTGGGCGAAGTCGTACATCGGATAGACGCACCACTTGTCGCCGGTCCTGTGATGCGACGCGCGCAGGATCCTGTACATTATGGGGTCGCGCATGTTCAGGTTGGCGGAGCACATGTCTATCTTGGCGCGCAGGACGCGCGAGCCGTCCGGGAACTCCCCGGCCTTCATGCGCTCGAACAGGTCCAGGCTCTCCTCCACGGACCTGTTCCTGTACGGGCTGTCCGTACCAGGCTGCGTCAGCGTTCCTCTCGTCTCGCGTATCTGGTCCGCGCTCAGGTCGCACACGTAGGCCTTCCCCACCCTGATGAGCTGGAACGCATACTCGCAAAGAGTCCCGAAGTAGTCTGAGGCATAGAACAGCCGGTCCTGCCAGTCGAACCCCAGCCATCTTACGTCATCCTGAATCGCCCTGACGTACTCCTCCTCTTCCTTCGCCGGATTCGTGTCGTCGTATCTCAGGTTGCAGAGTCCGCCGTAACGCGCCGCGAGCCCGAAATTGAGGCTGAAGGCCTTGGCGTGGCCGATGTGGAGGTACCCGTTCGGCTCAGGAGGAAAACGAGTATGAACCCGGCGGTCGAACCGCCCGGATTCGTTGTCCGCGTCCATGATTTCCGTGATGAAATTGTACGACGCCCCGGAGTCGTTTTTCGGCATGACGCTTTACCTTCCCTACTGCTTGACTCCGCCAAGAGTCAGGCCCGAGACGAAAAATCTGTTCAAGAAGAGGAATAATAGCACAACGGGGAGGGAAACAAGAACGCTTCCGGCCGCGTAGTTGGCCCACTCCGTCTGGAACGTGCTGCTCAGGCTTTCAAGCCCCAGCGGAAGCGTGTAGAGGGTCCTGGTGCTTATGATGACCCTGGCCACCATGAACTCTGACCACGCCGACATAAAGGAGAAGATGGCCGTGATGGCCAGGGCCGGCGCGGCCAGAGGAAGCACCACTGTGCGGAACGCGCGCCAGTACGACGCGCCGTCTATCAGCGCCGCCTCCTCCAGCTCCTTGGGGATCGTGTCGTAGTAGCCCTTCATGGTCCACACGCAGAAGGGCAGAGCCGTCGCGGCGTACGCCACCGCCAGCCCGGCGATCGAGTCCAGGAGATGAAGGCCCTTCATCAACACGTACAGGGGCAGAAGCAGCATGGTGGCCGGGAACATCTGCGCGATGAGAAGCGAGTAGAGGCCGAACTTCCTGGCCACGAACCTGAACCGCGAGAAGACGTACCCGGCCGTCGCGGCCATCGCCACGCCCACCAGCGTCACTATCGCCGACACGATCGTGCTGTTCCTGAGCCAGAGCAGGAACTCCTTCTCGAAGATCACCGCGTGGTACGCCCGGCCGGTGGCGTCATCGGGGATGACGCGCAGCGACGTGCTGTACAGCCTGTCCGCCGGACGCAAGGAGATACCCACAATCTGGACGATGGGATAGATCGTGGCCAGAGTCACGATGACGAGGAACACGTGCGCCAGAATCCTGGTGGCCCTGCCGTTCATTCGAACACCGCCTCCGTGATCTTGAAGTACCTCATGAAGGCGAACGTGAATCCCAGAAGCAGTAAGAACACTATTACCGAGAACGCCGCGGCGTAGCTGTACCGGTAGTACGTGAACGCGGCCTTGTAGATGTACGTCACGAGTATGTGAGTCTTGTCCGCCGGCAGGCCGCCGCCGGTCACCAGCCACATCACGTTCATGTTGTTGAAGGTCCACACCGTGCCCAGCACCACGGCCGGAGCCAGGATGGGCTTGAGCAGCGGCATTGTGACGTTCCTGAACTTGCCCAACACCCCGGCTCCGTCCAGCTCTGCCGCTTCGTACAGCTCGCGGGGGATGCTCTGGAGGCCCCCAAGCGCCACTATCATCATGAACGGGAACCCCAGCCACACGTTGGTGATGATGGGCGCCACGAAGGCCCAGGTTGCGTCCGAAAACCAGGGTATCGGAGCCAGATGCAGGACGTTCTTCAGAATCAGGTTCACCGCGCCGTACTCGTGGTTGAACATCCCCCTCCACGTGAGCGCGCAGATGTACTGCGGCACCGCCCAAGGCAGTATCAGGAGCGAGCGGAAGACCCCGCTTCCGACGATCCTGCCGTTCAGCACCATGGCGATGCCCACGCCCAGAGCCAAGTGGAAGAACAAGTTCGCCACGGTCCAGATCAGGGTCTTCCCGAACACCCAGTAGAGATCCCTCTCGGTGAAGATGCTGGTGAAGTGCCTGAAGCCGACGAACTTCGAGTCGTAGTAGTGGTACATGCTCATGTTCTTGAAGGCGAGCACGAAATTGTAGACGAACGGATACGCCACAACCGTGACCATCACGATTATGGTGGGCAGAAGAAGCAGGTATGGGAAGAGTCTTCTTTCCGTGCTGGCTTTCATGTGCGTGAGGCCATGCCCCGGCCCGGGCGGAGGCGCCCGCTCCTACTCTTTCATCTTCGCGATGTTCTCGACCGCCGCCTTCTGCATCTGTCCGGCCGCGGCCTCGGGACTCGTCTCCCCGTTCAACACGTTCTGGAAGGCGGGGCGCATGCTGTCCCAGATCGCCCTCATCTCCGGGACGACCGGCATCCTGCGGCCGAGCCGGAGCTGGGCGAGCGAGCTTTCGAGAAACGGGTCGCCGATCGACCCAATGGCGTCGGCGGCCGCCTTTCTGGCAGGCAGCATCTTGATCTTCCTCGCGGAGTCGAGCTGATTCTCGGTGGAAATCAGGAACTCCAGCAGCTCCTTCACCACGGCCATATTCTCTTTCGGGCAGTGCACGTTGACGGAGTAACCCTTTGACGAGACCATGGGGCTGGGCCAAAGACCGGTCTCGGACACCCTGGGGATGGGAACCACGCCGACGTCTATGCCGGCGCTTAGGTAGCCGCCCCAAGACCAGGGACCGTTGATTATCATCGCGGCCTTTCCCTCCTTGAACAGGGTCTCCGCCTGCTGGTAGTCGCACTCCTTGGGCATGACCGCGTGTTTGACCCTGAGGTCGCGGACGAAGGCAAGCGCCTTCACCATCGCCGGAGAATCCAGTGTCGGCCGGAACTGCGAGTCCATTATCCAGCCGCCGAACCCGCCCAGGAACGGCACGAGCCAGAACGGCTCTACGGTGTTGAACACCAGTCCGTACCTGTCAGTCACGCCGTCGCGGTTCTCGTCCACCGTGTTCCTTACGGCGGCGGCTATGAGCTCGTCCGTGGTGACGGGCGCCTGTTTCACGTACTTCTTGTTGTAGACCAGGGCAAGATGGTTCCCCACCTGGTCGGGCACGGCGTAGACCTGGCCGTTCAGGGTGTCGAGGCTCCCGGGTATGAAGGCAGACAGGAACTCGTCCCCCAGGAGCTCGTTGAGCGGCTGGATGAGCCTCATCGTGGACATGGGGCCTATCTGGTCGGAAGGGCCGAACACCAGACACGGGCCGCTTCCGGCCAGCGCCGCGGTCTGAAACTGCGTCCTCAGGAGCTCAGTCTCGAAGTGCAGCCGCGTGACCTTGACGCCGGGGTGGGACGCCTGGAAGGCCGCGAGCCTCGCGTCCAGGAGCTTCTGCTCTTCCGGGTCCATCTGCTCCCAGATTGCGATCGAGCTGTCTCCCTTTTTCGCGCAGCCCGGGAGGCCGGCACACAGAAACAGAAGCGCCAACAGCGGGAAAGCACAGAACCGCAGTTTGCCAGTCATTACTCCTCCAGCGGCGGACCGAACTGTCCGCGCCAACGGGCACGAGCCCAGACGCGGCCGCCCGTCCGTCCCCTGCTACTGAATCACTCGCACCCCGGGCAGCTCCACCGGCGCGCCCTTGGTCTGGAACGCGGCCAGTATGTCCTTCTGGTCCTGGCCGGGCGGCACGACAAGGTCCATGACCCTGGGCTCGGACGGGTTCGTGCTGCCGCCGAAGGTCCACTCCTGCGCGCTGGGGCTGATGGGTCTCACCCGCCCCGGAGCGTAGCCGTCGTGACCGACCAGGAGCGCAATGACGCTCCAATTCTTGTCGGGCGTGCCGACCACGGCCTTGGGAGCTCGGACTACTATCGAACGCGTCACCGCGTCTCCCCACGCTCCCACCTTGGCCTGCGTCACCGGCTTCATGCCCGAATCGTACAGGCTGACCTCGTCCATGTTGGCCATCACCGCGAACTCCCACTCCGACCCCGAACGGGCGAAGGCGTTCCTGCCCATGAAGAGCGGGCGAGAGCCGCTGCCGGGCTTCCCGTCAGTGTCGATGTAGACGTCGACCCCCTGCAGGCAGTAACCCAGGTCGCCTCCCCACGGAGCCGTGAGCTCGCCCGCGACCGAGAATCTGAAGATGACGTCCGTCGTGTCTTCCGAGACTTCGAAGTGCCTGATGTCGTAGGCTCCCTTGACGAACACGGGATTCGTGGGATACGTGTAGCCGCCCGGCCCGTTGTCGTCTCCCAGCGGGTCGTCCATCGACAGGAGAATCGTCTCCTTCATTCCGGGCAGCTTCCGCGCCGGAGCCGCGCCCGTGCCCAGTATGGGTTCGTCCAGGTAAGAAGGCGCCTGCGTCGACATGACCGAGTACACCTGCTTCAAGGTGTTCCTGAAGGCCTCGTCAAAGCGCTCGTCGTTTCCGGAATCCTTGTCCTTGCCGTACCACCAGAACCAGTCGCTGCCTTCGGCGGCCAGGAGCAGGTTGTAAGCCTCGGCGACTGCTTCGGCCTTCGACGCACCGCCCTTCTGCGCGCTCGAGGCCTGCTTCCAGTCTCCAAACTGCCGCCTGGCCTTGGTCAGGTACTCCCA
>CAZMZP010000058.1:0-10336 GCA_964570935.1 uncultured bacterium | reverse complement strand
GGGTTTGCTGCATTCGCGCATGCCTGTGGCCGAAAAAAAGGCGGTGATGGAACTCTTCACCGCAGGCGTTATGGGTGTGTTGGTCAGCACCACGGTGATCGAGGTGGGGATCGACGTTTCCAACGCTTCCATCATGATAGTGGAACATCCCGACAGGTACGGACTCTCCCAGCTCCATCAGTTGAGAGGCCGGGTGGGGCGCGGCGAGCACGAATCGTACTGCATTCTGATAAAGGAAACCGAGATGGGCGGTGACGCGGCGAGACGCCTTGGAATACTTGCAAACTGCGACGACGGGTTCAAAATCGCGGAGGCCGACCTGGCCATAAGGGGCCCCGGCGAGTTCCTCGGGACGAGGCAGCACGGATTGCCGGAGTTCCGCATAGCCGACCTCCTGAGAGACGGGCCGCTGCTGTCTCTGGCCAGGAGGGAAGCTTTCCTGCTGCTGGAGCGGGACCCCGAGCTCACTCATCCCGACAACGCGCCTGCCAAGAGAACTCTGAACGAACTGAGGGACCTGTCCGCTGCTCTCCCGTCCTCGTGACGCCGCGCTTGGCTCATTTCTTGCTTGTTTAGCTGTCGGAGTGTGCTTGTTCAGCCCCCGAATCGCGGTAAAGGTGGAGTCATGATTGTTTCGTGCGTAGGATGCGGCACCAAGTACAAAGTCTCGGACGACAAGATAGGACCTCTTGGCGTCAAAGTGAGGTGCCCCAAGTGCAGGACTGTGTTCGAGGTAAAACTCCCGGAAGAGGAGAAGCAGGAGAGTCTGGCTGAGAAGCTGTTCGGCAAGGACGTCGTGGCCAGTCTCTCATCCGAGCTTGCTCCGCCTTGCGAGCCCGCTCCGCCACCGGAGCCTGTTCCCCCGCCCGAGCCCGCTCCTCCACCCGCGCCTCCCGCGGCTTCGCCGGAGCCCCAGGCTGTGCCAAAGCAGCCCGCGCGCATGGCGGCTGCGCCGGCGCCTGCCCAGTCCGCGTTTCCGTTCAAGTCCGTGGAAGAGGACCCCAGCATGCTGGCCAGAGCGCTCGTCTCTGACATTCTGTTCTACAACAGGGACAGCAGGGACAGGGGGCTTGCAGAAGGCAAGACGCTGGCCTACTTGGGCAGGGAAATTGCCCGTTCCTGGGACACGTACAAGGAGCGAGTGGGAGTGCAGGCGGCCGTCGAGTCGGACTTCTTCAGGCAGGCCGTGAACGAGATCCTGGGAGAGGGCAGGGCGATCTTGTGAGAGAGGCGCCGCGGGCACATGGGACAGCCGGCGGCATGCACTAGAACCGCGTTCGAGACTTCGCCTTCACTGCCTCCAGGTAGTAGCCTTCTATTTCCCGCGCTATGTTGCTCCAGGAGAACCTCAGCGCCTTGTCGCGGCCCCTTGCCCCCATCTCCCTCCTGAGAGCGCCGTCATTCAGCAAAAGCAGGATGGCCCTGGCCATCTCCTGCGCGTCCGCGGGCCGACACAGGAGCCCGTCCTGGCCGTGAGAGACGACCGACCTGTACCCCGGTATGTCGGAGGCCACCACTGGCACCGCCGAGGCCATGGCCTCCAGGAGCACAATACCGAAGCTCTCGTTCATTGTGGCAGGCGAGCAGAAAACGTGGGCGCCGGAGAAATACCCCGGCAGCACGTCTGGACTGACGCTGCCCGTGAACACGGCAGAACCCGGCGGCAGGTTCCTCACCATCGCCTCGTAGTGCCGCCTCCGCGGTCCGTCTCCCACGACGACGAGCCGGACCGGAGAACGGCTGTTGGCCCGCACGATCCCCATCGCCCTTATCAGATGCTCCAATCCCTTCCTCGGGTCGGGCCTTCCCACAAACAGAACGTTGAGCCGGCCGTCGTTCAGACCCTCGGCAGGCGGCCGGTCGGGACTGAACCTGTCGGGGTCCACTCCGTTCGGGATTATCCTGTACTCTCCGCCGAAGTATTTCCCCACGAACTCCTGGGCCGGCCTGCTGACGGCGATCTTTCCGTCCAGCCTCCTGTAGTACTTCCTCAGAAACGGCCGGAAAATCGAATAGGCGGCGCTGGACCGACCCGAAGCGTGGAACGTACCGAACAGGGCCGCGTCCCTGGACATCCTTGTAGCTGCGAGCGGCAGGACCGGAATCAGGGGGCAGTGCACGTGGACCACGTCGAACCGGCCCTCGGAGAGGACGCGCTTCATCTTCCCGTAAACGTTCCAGCCGACAGTCAGGTTGACGAAGGCGCCGTTGTACGGCACGAGGACGTTGCCGCCGATGCGCACGACGTCCGTCTCGGCTGCGGAGTTGTGGTTCCTGTGGCCGCAAGTGATGACGGTGACCCTGTGGCCCCGCTTCCTGAGCTCGAGACACGTGTGGTGAACGTGCTCGCTCACGCCACCGAACTGCGGATAGTAGGCGTGCGTGACGATGGCGATGTTGAGCGAGCGGCCGGGCCCGGAGTCGGCGGACGGTCTGCTCACTCCGCTGTCTCCGGCAGGAGTGCCGGCAGCGGGCTTCTTCGCGCCGCAAGCGCAGGTGCCGCGTGCAGCGGCGTCTCTTGTCGGGGAGAATCTAGTTGCCATACGAGTAATGCGAGCCGGACCCTCACTGCTTCGACGCAGCGGGCCACACGTCCCTGAAGATGCACCACTGGTCCAGGTTCTGCTCTATGTAGACCTCCACTCTGGACATGATCGCTTCGGTGAGCTTTTCGACGTCTCGTGTCTTGTCTCCCTGCGGA
Source organism: uncultured bacterium (assembly GCA_964570935.1). Lineage (GTDB taxonomy): Bacteria > Eisenbacteria > RBG-16-71-46 > JAFGJU01 > JAFGJU01 > JAFGJU01. Next base: position 7,635 of record CAZMZP010000058.1, on the reverse strand, counting down.
TCGGGAAGCATGGGCTTATCGAAGCAGAGCCTGAAGCTGAACGGCCCCTCTCTCTTTATGTAGCCGGGCACAACAGGGGCCATGGTCCTGAGCGACAGCGCGGCCGCTCCCGACGGAATCCTGGCAGGCTTCGAGAAAAGCTCCATGCTGAGGCCTTCCACGAACACGTCTCCGTCAACCAGGAGGACGACACACTCGTTGTTGTGAAGAGCACGGAACAAGGCCCTGTAGCCCTCCTCGGGCGAGACCACGCTTATGTCGAGCCTTCGCTTCATGTCCTTTACGTGCTCGGAAAACCAGTCGTTGAACTGCACCCCCGCCACCACGTGCAGCTTGTAGCCCAACATCGCCAGGGCAGCGCCGCCGAACTCCCAGTTTCCTATGTGAGCAGTGGCGATGACTGCGCCCTTGCCGCCCGACAAGGCGGAGCTCAGGTTCTCGAGCCCCTCGAACGTGACCGACTGCTCTATCTTCTGTCTGTCAAGACCGGGTATCTTGAAAAATTCATATAGGAACTCATTGAAACTACGGAAGATAAGCATGGCCGCCTGCTTCTCCCCCATGCCCTTGAATCTCGGAGAGGCCGAGTTGCGCAGTACGTGGCGGACGTTGGACCGCACCGCGGCCCTTCTGGAAGGGAAACAATAGTAGTGAAACGGCACCATGGCTCTGGCAAGAAAGTAACCCAGGCCGGGCGGTATCGCCGAAACGGAACGACTCAGAACGCTGAACAAAAAAAGGGAAAACATCGATACAGGACTCCGTGAACATCGGTCCGGGGGGTCAGTCGTTCACCAAAACCTAGTTTAGGGGGTTTTCTTTGTCAAGGTTTTTTGCCCCTGAACCGCGCGGATGAGAAAGACTTGGTCGGGGCGGCAAGAACTCGCACTGCCGCCGTTAGAGAAGACGATGGGGGAATCGATGACGCAGGCGTGGTGTGGGGTCCGGGGTTTCGGTTCGTCGGCGCGGCAGAGGGTTCGCTCAGTGCACCTTATTGTGTGGAAGCGAGATACAGCTTGACACCGCAAGCCTCGTTGAATAGCATGACGCCCGGCAGCAGTAGCTCAGGCTCTCTGCCTCAGCGGCTCCTTCCTGAGGCCCGCGCATTCCGCCGCAAGGGGGCAGGAGCTCGAGCTGCCGTCGAGAGGGCAGGCAGAGTAAAGCCGGTTTGCCAGGCGGCAATACACGGACGTCTGCTTCCTCGCCCTCAGCCTTATTCTCACGCGTGTGTTGATCTTCACGACTCCCTCCCGGAGTGAAGTCACTCCCAAGGTCATTCCGGTCGGAGCAAGTAACATGCCACGCCGAAGCTGGCAGGGAAGGAGACTGATCGCGATGCCCAGTCAGAAGCTCATCCGGTGCGAGGTTTCCAGGCCCGGGCTTCCCGGAGCCACCACAGTTCGCTACGTGCCCATGGAGATATACGGGCTGTGGGAATACCTCATGACGGTCAAGCACAATTTCAGCATCGCACGGCCGCAGGCCTCGCTCTGGATCGACGTGGACGAGTCGCCCGAACTGGCTTACGCGGAAGAGCAGTACGAGAAGGTCACAGAACTCACGCTGTTCATCTTTTCGGAGAGAGACGGCATGTTCGGGAAAGTGAGCCGCTATTTTCCGGAGCAGAGTTATGACCAGGTGAAGGACATATTCCTGAAGCACTACCTCAGCGTCGACAGCGAGCCCGGACTCAGACCGCAGATGAAGGAGAGGCCGGGCATATGGATCAAGCGAAACGGGAAGTGTGCCTGACCCCGGGTAGTCGCCCATTCCGGCGGTAAGTGCTCTCTCGATTGCCGCCGCGTTGTTCCGCCGCTTTCTGCAACACGAATTGCATTGTGCAATCTGTAGTCCTCAGTTCGCACTGGCCCGCAGCCCATCCCTTACCGGTCTCAGCGTAACTGATTCTAAGTCAACCAATTAGCCAATCCCTTTCCCGCCACTGTCGGGCCGTGTGTGGCACGAAAACTGCTATCTTGCGGAGCGGCAGTGCTCGCTTGCGAGCGCTTCGAGTCCAAGGCACTCACTCGAACTTCCGGCTCCGGCCGCTCTGGTCAGGCCTGCGGCCCAGCGAGACCTGAACAGGCCTGGCAGACGAGAGTCAAGGATAGCCCGAGCAGAAGAGGGGCTCTGCCCAAGTTCCTCTTGTGCGATGCAGGCGGCCGGAGCAGGACCAAAGGAGACTGACAATGGTGGTCATAAGCTACGCAGGAAAGGAAGCGAACGCCAAGATCGTTTATTACGGTCCGGGGCTTGGGGGGAAGACCAGCAACCTGGAATTCATCTACGACAGCGTTCCTTCATCCAGCCGCGGGAAGATGGTCTCGATGAAGACGCAGACCGACAGGACGCTGTTCTTCGACTTTCTTCCGCTGGACCTGGGCGAGCTGGGAGGCTTCAGGACCAGGTTCCTGCTGTACACTGTGCCCGGCCAGGTCTTCTACAACGCGACGAGAAAGCTCGTGCTGAGGGGCGCGGACGCGATCGCGTTCATCGCCGACTCGCAGGTCGGCAAGATGGACGAAAACAAGGAGAGCCTGGCCAACCTGGAGGAAAACCTCGCCGAGTACGACCTTTCACTGGACAGCATCCCGTGGGTCATCCAATACAACAAACGGGACTTGCCTGAAGTCTATTCAATAGAGGAACTGAACAAAGAACTGAACCCGAGAAACGTGCCCTACTTCGAGGGCATTGCCACGGAGGGCGCAGGCGTGTTTGAGACATTCAGAGGACTGTCGAAGCTTCTCCTCGAGAAGCTCTCGGAAGAAATAGGCCAGCGGCTGGTCATGGCCAAGCACATAGGCCCCAAGACCGAGGACCAGCGCGCGAAAGCCGTCGAGAAGATCCTGATGGGGCCGGTCATCCAACGCGCTGAAACGCCCGAAGTGGGCAGGCAGGTTGAGCCTACTGAAGCGATCGAAGTGACCGAGGCGGCGGAGGTCGCTCCGGTCGCCGACATCTCGCAGCCGGTCGAGGACGTGGAGGAGCTGGCGCCCCAGATGGAGGCGTCTGACGAGACCGTCGGTCTCCTGTCGGAAGACCAGACGACCGGCCAGTACGTCTACGAAAGCGCCCTCCCGGACGGCGTGACCGAGCCGGCGGACGCAGTCCTGGAGGAGCTGGACCTGAGGCCGGAGGCAGATACTGTCCAGCAGGCCATGACGTACGAGCCGTGCGCGCCGACCGAGACGATGGACCTGGCAACCGGCGAATCTACTCTTCCCGGTCGAGAGGCGCCCGACGTGGAGCTGCTGCGTGAACACGAGTCGGTGCCCAACTTCTTCGCCCGCTCCCTGGACAACGCGCGGCTGGAGCTGGAGCGCGACACGGCGCACTTCGCCGAGGCACGCGAATGCGCGCAGCGTCGGGAGGAACCGGAAGTCGAGGTCACGCCCGAGTTCGAACCCCGGGCCGCGGCCCCGATAGTTAGGCCGCAGCCCATGGTGAAGCTCGAGCCCGCTCTGAGGCCTGAATCCGCCCAGACGTCGTGGCCTTTTGCGAGGCCTGAGCCCATACGCGCGGCGGCGCAGGCGACAAAGGCGGTCGAGGAAGCCGCGGACGAGGAGCCCTCGTTCCTGCACATAATAAGAAGGAACAACGTCGGCGTGTTCGAGAAGACCGTCGCCAGCCTGGAAACGGCGCCGAGCCCGCGTCCCGCTCCCGTGTTGGAGACTCTGACCGAGAAAAGAAGCATAGAAAGCAGCATAGAGATACCCCTGCCGCTCAAACCGGGCGAGAAGATGCAGGAAGTCACCCTGACCATCAGGATTCGGTTGAAGCCCGTCGCACAGGCGGAAGGCGCAGCCGAACAGGAGTTCGTCCTGGACGGCATCTCGCGGTAGTCGCGCCTGCCGCAAGCCGCCGGCAACATTCCGGTACACACAGCGCGAACCCGAAGCTCCAGCGCTGCCGCTGCCGGCCGAGGAAACTCGGCCGGCAGCCTGTTTTTCCGCCGGGCTCCTGCCGCACCCACCCCCTGCACACCGGTTGAAGGAACAGAACCCCGGGTGCCAACTGCTGTGAACAAATCTCATTGACTGAGTGGCGGCAGCGTGATATACTTCGTTATCTGGCGATATATGGAGAATGATGTGCGTGACTTTATGGCCACAACCAAAGCGCTTGCGGACGAGACCCGCGTTCGAATCCTCCTTGCACTTCGGGGCCGGGAGCTATGCGTATGCCAGATAACTGAGCTCCTTGGCCTCGCGTCTTCGACCGTCTCCAAGCATATGTTTCTGCTCAAACAGGCACGCCTGGTCGAGTGCAGAAAGAACAGCCGCTGGAAGCACTATCGCCTGGTCGGCGAGGATGCTCCCAGGGAGGTAGAGGAGGCCATTGCATGGGTCTGCAGGTCCGTCGCCACAAGTCCGCAGATACGCCAAGATGCCCGCCGATTGAAAGAAATTCTCAAAGTCGATCCCGAGGAGCTGTGTAAAGCGCAATGCAGAAAATGCGGGACTCCCTGACCTGTGTGGGAGGGCGCCGCTCGGTGCCGCGTAATCGCCCGTCTGGGCCTACCACTCTGGCTGGACACCCGAAGAGGAGGGAACTACTGATGAAGAAGCCAGTGCAATCGTAAGCGCAGTCCTGATTGTTGCGATTAGTCTAAGCGCGGCCTTTACGGTCCCCAAGGCGGCCGGCGCAGCAGCGGCCAAATCTGCTGAGATCAAGAAGAACTCGCAGGCCAAAGGTAGCGGACTTGCCGCGATTGAGCGGGCCACCAAGGCCGGAAAATACCTATTTGTGTTTCTGTACAAGGAAGACAACGAGCAAACCCGCACCATGAGGAAGACCTTTGATACTGAGACAAAGAGAATCCAGAATAGGGTGAGAACAGCTGCGGTCAACATCGCGGACCCAGCAGAGCGAGGGATGGTCGACAGGCTTAAGCTTGCTGGCGCTCCGACCCCGATGGTTATGGTACTGGCCCCAAATGGGGCGATTACGGGCGCCTTCATGACCCAGCTTGACCCCGCACAGGTTCCCGACGTCTTCGTTAGCCCCTGCACGGAGAAGTGTTTGAAGGCCCTTCAGGACGGTAAGATGGTCTTCCTGTGCGTCCAGAACGTGACCTCGACGTCCAGTGTCGAGGCGATGCGTGGAGTAACAGAGTTCAAGGCGGATTCGCGATTCTCCCCGTCGACCGAAGTGATCATGCTCAACCCTGCGGACGCAAAGGAGATCCCGTTTCTCAACAAGCTCCAGATTGATCCTAAGACTGGGCAAGCCGTCACCGTTCTGATGGCCCCTCCCGGGGGAGTCGTCAGCAAATTCGTTGGCGCTACGAACAAGAACTCGCTCATGGCGGCGCTTAACTCGCGCAGCTCTGGGTGCTGTCCCTCCGGCAGCAAGTCTGGTTGCGCACCCAAGTAGTGAGGAGGCAGTGCCGTGCGTATTAGGACGATCGTCTGGCGCGAGCTCTTCGAGCGTAAGAATCAACTTGTCACGAGCTTTCTGGCAATTCTTGTGGGAATTACCGCAATCGTAGCAATCAAGAATGTGACCTTCTTCTCGGAGAAAGCAGTGGCCAAGGAGCTCGACGCCCTCGGCGCGAACATTCTCATCCTGCCTAAGTCGGCATCGCTTCAGGACTACTACAGTGCAGACCTCCAAGAGGAGGAGTTCCCTGAAGAATATGTGACCCGACTGATGACCTCAGACCTGCAGGGGCTGGACAATCTCTCCCCCAAGCTCTCTCTCCAGACTGAGGTAGAAGGAAAACGCGTCACCCTGACTGGGATACTACCCAAGAGTGAGTTCCAGGCCAAAGCGGCGTGGCTGGGTGCAGGCATATTCTCGCGGCCGCAGGGTTGCGGTGTGGTCGCCGCGGCTCCACAGGCACAGGACACACTCACACAGGGCGGTTGTGCAGTCACTACGACGCAAGGGGCTGGGGATCCGCCGGCAAAGGAAACACTGGTGCGGAAGCGCGTCATCGATTCGCTTGGCAGCTCGGACGCTCTCGTAGGGCCCGACGTGGCATCGTCTCTGGGCCTCAAACAGGGCGACAGCGTGAAGCTCTTGGGGAAGCCTTTCACCGTTGCTGCGATTCTGCCGCAGACGGGGACCATCGACGACTCCCGCGTGTTTGTTCACCTGCACACGCTGCAGCAGATGACCGGCAAGGGTCACGTGGTCAACGCAATTGAGATCGTTGGGTGCTGTAACCAAATATCGAAGGGATTGGTGCAGAAGATCAACAAGTTACTGCCAGAAGCCAAGGTCGTCACGATTGCACAGGTGGTGGACACTCAGATCAAGACAAACCGGATCATGTCGCGGCTGTCGCTGATCTTCTTGGTAATCATCTTCCTGGTTGGCGGAGTGAGCATTGCGAACTACATGTATGCGAACGTGTTTGAGCGAAGGCGGGAGATAGGTACCTTGATGGCTCTGGGTGCTGGTTCTTCCCTAATATTGAGGATGTTTGTGCTAAAAGCGTGCCTTCTTGGGCTCACAGGTGGAATCTGCGGCTACGCACTTGGCACGGTACTGGCGGTGACGCTCGGTCCCAGGCTTGCGGGAATCCCTGTCCTGCCGATGCCGGTGCTTCTGGCATGGGCCGTCGGCCTCTCCCTTGCTGTCGCGCTGGCGGGGAGCTACTTTCCCGCCCGACGGGCTGCCCATTTGGATCCCTGTGCTACATTGCAAGAGGTGTGATAGTGCTTAGAATAGAAGGGGTAACCAAGAACTACAATCACCATGGCCGGCCGGTAGCAGGACTGTCGGAGGCGACATTGGAGTTCCCGAAGGGGGATTTCGTTTCCGTGGTCGGACCGAGCGGAAGCGGAAAAAGTACCCTCCTTCTGGTATCCGGCGGGATGCTCTCACCCACGAAGGGGCGAGTTCTACTTGATGGACAGTCCCTTTACGACCTCTCGTCGGACCAGCGCGCGAGTGTCAGAAAGAACAAGATTGGGTTTCTCTTTCAGACGTTCAATCTCGTGCCGTACCTTTCCGCGCTTGAGAACGTTCAGCTTCCTCTCTGGCTAGCCGGCATGGATGAAGTCCCGCAGCGCGAACGGGCGTCTGCTTTACTCCAGCGCGTAGGCCTTGGAGACAGGCTGGATCATAAACCGTTCGAATTGAGTGTGGGCGAACAGCAACGCGTCGCACTTGCCCGTATGCTCTCAAACGATCCCGAGGTCGTATTGGCGGACGAACCCACCGGCAACCTTGACCCTGATACCAGCCAGCAGATCATGGGATTCCTGAGCGAGATCAATGAGGAAGGCAGGACTATTGTGATGGTCACGCACGATCCTCGGCACGCTGCCAGGGCAAAGCGGACTGTGAAACTGGTTGCGGGCAGACTGTGTTCATAAAGAAATCTCCATCCGACGCGGCTCTCCTGGCATGATCCTCCACATGTGTTCACTTAAACAAGGCGGTTCAGGAGTCCTCAAATGACAGGCAAATCCAGCGCCGAGCTTTCCGGTAGCCTCACGAAACGATTGTCCTTCCTGGATCGGTTTCTCACGCTATGGATCTTCCTGGCCATGGCCGTCGGGGTAGGCGCGGGATATCTCTACCCCGGCGTCGTGCCCTTCCTGAACCAGTTCAACGTCGGCACGACTTCCGTACCCATCGCCATCGGCCTCATCCTGATGATGTACCCGCCGCTGGCCA
>CAZMZP010000057.1:0-27831 GCA_964570935.1 uncultured bacterium | reverse complement strand
GGTGTAGGTGCCCGCGCCGTTCGCCGTCACATAGAACTGAGTGGTTCCCACGGAGCTCAAGAACGCACCCTCATCTATGTCCCCAAGACCCGCCACGGTCGCGACGGTCGTGTCCACATCAAACACAACCTCGTAACCACGCGCTTCAGCCGGCACCCCGGCCCGCGTGATGTACAACGTGATCGTCTTGGGCGTAGTGCAGTTGGTCAGGGTTGACGGCGGGACCACGCTCACCTCGTTCTCCGAGCCCAACCACGGGTCGAACAGAACGTAATCCGACACCGCGTTACCCGTGCCCGAGGGATTGGATGAGTGATAAGGACCTGACGCGGCGCCCCACCAGTTGGAGGCGGCGTCAACGGCGACGTAGTCCACGTTGGACTCCATCCCGTACGTGCAGTTGGCGCTGATGCTGTTGTAGTTGGCGCTGACATTGGTGAAAGCACCCGTGCCGCAGCTGGACGTGCACTGATAGATGCCCACACCCACGTCAAACTTCGTCACGGTGTTTCCCTGTACGGTAAGGTCTATGTCGTTAGACCCGTAGCCGGCGTCCGCCTCAATCCCATACGTGTATGCAGTACAGGTGCCGCTGTAGGTGATAATGTTGCCGGTTATGTCCACGTCCAGGACCGACAACGACGCGGCCGCACCATTCACTACCTGCACCCCCGACCCACCCATGAGCTCGAGGTCGAACGGAGACGGCCTCACACGTTCCGGGTCAACCGCAAGAATGCCCCACGCACCGTCGCCTATCTTTGTCACAGTGAGGTTGTTCCCACTGATGACACCCTCTCCGTCATAGTTGTAGTATCCCATGTGCCCGTTGGTGACTGTGTTGGAGGTCACGGCAAGGTCCGTGTAGTAGTTGAGGATGCTGCTAGCCGCGTAACCGGTCCCGGAATAACCTATCCCCGACACGTTGTTGTCGGCCACGGTACCGCTGCCGGCGGCCGCCCACACCTGTATCCCGTTCTGTGCGGTGACGCCGGTCGCACCGGCTCCGGTCACGGTGTTCCTGCGCACGTCCACGGTCAGAGGGGTCGTGGCGCTTGCGTTCAGCGCCATGGCGTTCTTCTGGAATTCAAACATCACGTTGTCCCAGACCGCCAGGGAGCGCCCCACCGTGTCGTCGTTGTAAGCGTAGAGCGCCACACCGTGCTGAGCGCCGCTGAGCGGAGTGTTCCTTACGTTCTTGATCGTGCAGAACTCCACCTTGCCGCCGGCGTTCCTGTAGGCGATACCGCTGAACCGGCTGTTGGCGCCCCCCTTCCCGGCCCCGTCCACCACGAGGTCCTTTACCGTCACGGTAGCATCGTGGATGTAAACAACGGGATAGTTTTTCGCGCTCGTCATGAAGTACTTGGTCAGCACGTCCGGAGAAACTATCACGGTGCCCGTGCCGGCCCCGTCGAGAGTCATGTCCTTGGCGATCTCGACTTGCTCGATGTAGCTACCACCAGCAACGTAGACGTTACCGCCTGACGTGACAGCCCCTACGCCTTCCTGAATCGTGTCAAAGGCGTCTACGCCGACTGTCCTGTAGGCTGTCTCGCCAGGAAATTGAACCGCAGTCTCGTCGCCGTAGCCGACCCATGCGTCATCGATATAGCATTTGGAGCTAGGCCCGACGAGATAGTAATTGCCGAAGCTCACCGTCCCGTCTGCTCCCCCATCGAAACAGACGGCAAACTTGGCTCCCAGGAAGTTGAACGCGGCTGTGCCGTTGAAGGCTCCGTCAAAAAACAGGGTCCACGCGCCGCCGCTCAACCGGTAATACGGAGTGACGCTCCACACGTCTCCTGAAGCGGCCTTGGTAAAATCAAACCGAAGGCTGAAATCACTCTCAGTGAGCACACCAGCGTTGAACCCGTGGCTGGAGAGGCCCTCGGAAGTGAAATTCTGGTAACACTGCAGTAGAGCGCGGCCTCCGGCCCCGGCGTCCTGCAGGATGGCGCTGATGCCGAGGTGCTTGAATGTGGAGCCGGACTCCGCGTCCTGAAGGTTGAAGTACACGTAGCGACCCGCGGTACCGGTCACTCCGGTGACGTCGATATGCGTCACTATCAGGGAGTATGTCGTGCCCGCCGCAATCCCTCCGATGTCACCCTTCCACGAGGAGCCGGACTGCAGGAAAAACTCATATGGTGTCGGGGGCGAGCCATCACCAGTCAGAGTCTTGGGTCCCAGGGCTACTGGGGGGGTCTTGGTGGGCGCGGCAAAAGTGAGGCCGCTCCAAAGCAGCGAGACCAGGACGGCCGCAACGGCCATCGACCAAAGGAGCTTTCTTCTCATGGCGTCCTCCGAGTCTGTGGGAACTAAAGGTTCAAGTCTAGGCGGGACGAGTCTCGGGCTCTCCCCCGAAGGCGCGAGACTGATGCTGGTCCCTGTTTCCTGTCAGCAGGGACAACGCGGGCTGAAACATTCGTTCATCTCTCACATTGTCGGAAGAGCCTCGTCGCGGAAATGATCACCCCTTTCACGAGAGCGGGAGACAGAGCCGCCCCTCGCAACTGCAGGTATTGGGACTGAGTGTTGTTCGGGAATGCTTGGGCCTGATGGCAGCACCTACAGAACCTGTAAGACCAGGGCTTCCTGGTTCTGGTTGATGAAGAAACGCCAGCGTGCTACAGAGAGGCCGACCCCAGCCCCGGCCTCTCTGCAGACATCCGACGCGTCGATCGCCGCTGAGACAGAACCGCGAATGCCACCTTTAGAGCGCTTTTATCGTGCCCCAGGTCGACTCCTAGACCGGCGTCGGAACACAACTTGTCTGCGCCCGGATGCAGCAGAAGTCAGATTGGGTGTGACATGACGGTCCGGCCTGGCCGGGTGGACGAAGAACGGCCTGGAGTCGCTTCCGTGATATCACGTAATGCATTGTAGCATCTTGATGTGACCGGGTCAATCACTTTCTTAATTATCGTGTAATCAATTGTAATTGGTATAGATGCAAAATCACAATGCTGTGACAACTGCATATTGTGACCTCGGAACGGGAGGACGGGGTTCGGGAAGAATCACAATCCGATAAGTGTTGGGGGTTTGCTGTGGTGCAGCGTCGAGGGCGGGGGGGGGCTGCAACCCGGGCAAAACCAGGACGCGTCGGCAGTCCGGGAGTGTCTCTAGCGAGCTAGGGCGCGTGACTTCGTAATCTCTTTCCTCATGGCCTCCTCGGTCCGGCCGCGTCTGGCGACAGTCCTCAGCCGGTCCCACACCGGCACGAGGAGGACCTTCGGCACGATTGAGACGTTTCTGTCGCCTGCCGACGTGGCGAAACCGGCCCTGGGCAGGCGCAGCGGGTCGTTCTTGCGGCCGAAGTAGCCGGCCGTGTAGGTGAAGTTGAGCCTCACGCCGTTCCGGCGGAGAATCTCCGTTTCCCTGTCGCCGTAGTCCAGCACGGTGCCGTTCGGATGGGAGAAGTACGGAACACCGCTGCCGGTCATCCGAGAAAGCAGCTCGAGGGACTCTCTGATTTCGCGTTCCGCGGTCTCGTCGTTCTCGTTGCTCAGGATGGGATGGTTCATCGTGTGGCCGCCCACTGCAAAGACACCAGAGTCCATCATCTCGCACAGTTGGGCCCGGCTGACGTTGTGTCGCTCCTCAATCCTGACGTCGTGCCTGGCCTTCAGGGACTCGATCATCGGGAGAATCTCATCCAGCTTCATGGACTTCAGTAGCGAGAGCACGTGGTACTTGTCGATCCGGGCCATGTCGCACCCGAGATTCTCGCACACGGCCTCTTTCACCCTCGCGTCCCCGACCGCGCTCCTGATGACGCGTAGCTCCTGAAACCAGTAGTTGAGGCCCTCGTCCACGACCTTCGGCGACACAAACACCGTCGCCCTGATGCCCATTTCTCTCAGCACCGGAAAGGCGTTCTCGTACACCGAGCGCTCGCCGTCGTCGAACGTCACGTGGCACGAGCTCGTGAGGCGTCCGTCCTCGTAATAGTAGGATTCCAGGTCCCGGGCCGACACGAAATCATACAGGGTGCCGACCCGGCGGAGGGTGTCGGCGAACCAGGCCTTCGACGGGACGATGTGGAACAGGAGCACAAGGTTGGTCGGAACGAACACGCTCAGCGGGTGCTTCATCGTGGCTCCTGCGGGGCGCGGGCGCCCGGCGGGTCACATCCTCAGAACTCCTCAAAGTCGCCGTCTATCAGCTCCAGGTGCCAGGCCGAGTGCTTCAGCTTCTCGGTCAGCGCGCTGTCGGGAGAATGAAATATGAAATGCGTTCCCTTGACTATTCCTCTGAGGTGCCGCCGTAGGTAACCGGAAAGACCGCGGCTCTTCGTGTAGAATCGGACGTACGAATAGCCTTCCCCCATGCCCCAGACCGCTAGGGAGGAGATGAGCCGCCTCACGTCGCGCTCGGCGCAGCCGGCGGACACGCACAGAAGGTCGATGTAGGCGTGTCCCCTCTTCTCGCACAGCTTGACTGCCATCGCGAGGTCGCCGACGCGGAAGACCTTGTACCTGGGGCTCTCTGGAGATTCCACCAGGCGCCATCTCAGGTAGTCCCGGTCGTGAACAGGCCGCAGGAGTCCGTTCCCGGCGGGCGCGGGCGTCTCGAGCACGGCCACGGAATCCTCGGTCGGCGCCTCCGGGGACAGCGCGCCCGCCGGCGCCGCGTGCCGACGGTACAGCAGACGCAGAGGCGGAGAGGTCAATCCGTTCAAAGCCCCGCGCACGGCCGGCGGCAGCAAGTCCGCAAGCCTGGGGTGGTCGAACGGCCTCAGAAGATAGAAATGAAGGTACGAATCGGCGGATTCACTCCAGGTGGTCTTCCTGCACGTCCCTATGGCCCTTTCGTTCGGCCAGCCTATCTGCACGTCGGGCAGGTTCATCCATTCCTTCAGCAGCAGGACACCCAACCCGTGCCTCTGGAGCTCCGGCCGCACGGCGAAGTCCGTGGACCGGGTAAGAACGTAGGATTCTCCGTCCAGAGTCGCGCGAAAAGGGACGAGTCCAAGGTGAGCCACGACGCGGCCTTCATGAAGAAACACCATCGGGCCGGTGCGGTCCCAGAACCCAGGCCGGCTGAGCCATCTCCAGACGCGCTCTAGGGACCGTGCCCGCTCGCCGTACATTGCGCGGTAGAAATCGAGCAGCAGTTTCTCGTCCACGGATTGCGCGGACGCCGCGGACAGGGCGGATAGGTCGAACTTGGCTTCCTCCAACACGGATTCCCCTTCGACGTGCTCTCAGAAATCCAGACTGGCCGGCTCGTAGTACTCTCTCGCGTACTTGCAGCACGGGCACTTGACCGGCGGCTCGGTTCCCTCGTACGTGTAGCCGCAGACGCTGCACTTCCACTTGATGGGGGTCTCCCTCTTGTAGACAGTCCCAGACTCCACCATGTCGAGGAGCTTTTTGTAGCGGTCTCTGTGTCGCTGCTCGATCTTGGCGATCTGCCTGAACAGGTTCGCCGCATCCCGCTTCCCTTCCGCGTCCGCTTCCTCCGCGAACTTGGGGTACATCTCCACGGTCTCGTGGTGCTCGCCGCCGATCGCTTCCTTCAGGTTGGCCGCGGTCGTGCCTATCCCGTTCAGCAGTTTGAAATGGTCCTTGGCGTGCTGCCTTTCGTTGTCCGCCGCTTCATCGAACATCTTAGCCACGTAGTGGTAACCTTCGTCCCTGGCCACTTTCGCGAAGTACGTGTACTTGTTCCTGGCCTGCGATTCGCCGGCGAACGCCGCCTTGAGATTTTCTTCTGTCTTGCTCATCGTACCCCCTTGGTCAAGACCCCTTGCGCTTGATTGCTCTCCCGGCGGCCGTTCCCGCCGTCATCACTTGGCCGAATAGTACTTCATGGCCTCCGGAACGAGCTCGTTCAGCTTCTGAATCCTGGTTTCGTCAGACGGATGGGTGCTGAGGAATTCCGGCGGCGCGGCACCTTCCTTCTGAGAGGCCATCCGCTTCCAGAAGTCCACGGCCTTGTGCGGGTCGTATCCCGCCATGGCCATGAATATGAGGCCCAACCGGTCGGCCTCCGTCTCCTGCAGACGGCTGAAAGGAAGAAGGACGCCGACCTGGGAGCCCAGGCCGAAGGCCGCAGTCCAGAGTTGTTTGGTCTTGTCCGGCTTCTCCTCCAGCGCCTGCGAGAGAGCGACCCCGCCCATCTGGGTCACGAGCTGCTGACTCATCCGCTCGTTGCCGTGCTTGGCGACCGCGTGGGCGATCTCGTGTCCCATCACCACCGCCAGACCCGTTTCGTCCTTGGTGACCGGGAGAATTCCCGTGTAGACGACGACTTTTCCGCCGGGCATGCACCAGGCGTTCAGATCCTTGCTCTCCACCAGGTTGAATTCCCACGCGTAGCCCGACAACTCCGCGCTCATGCCGTTCTGCGCGAAGTAGCTCTCGACTGAAACCTGGACCTTCTTGCCTACCTTCTTCACGATTGCGGTCTGTGTGGTGTTGGTGCTGAGCTTGTTCTCCTTCATGAAGGCGTCGTACTCCTGGAAGCTCATCGAAAGCACCGTGGCGTCCGGGATGATGTTCAGCTGCCGCCTTCCGATAAGCGGGACCGTGCTGCAGGACAGCAGCAACAGGGCGAGCGTCAGCTGCAGGACGCAGATTCTAACCACGGTTCTCATCATGCCTCTCCTCTTCATTCCACTCCTCCTTGCGCTGGCGTCAGCACCGTAGCGGGCTCCGCGGTTGCTACCGCGGCTCGACGGCCACCTTCATTATGGCCTGGAACTCCCTGAGCTTGCCGTCCCGGACTGAGCCCCTTTGCTCCAAAACCTGGAAGAAATGAATCTTCTCACCGGCGGCAGTGAGTTTCTCAATCGCACCCCTGACCGCTTCCGAATACCCCAGCTCCGAGCTGGCCGTGATCTCGAGCATCTTAAGCATGTTCAGCCTCCCCGCTGTCCGTACCGCTGCACGTAAGCGTCCACGTCGAACTTCGCCTTGCATCCTCCGTAACTCATGTAACGGATTGTACCAAACACTCTGCGTTCGGGCCAGGGTCTGTCGTGAACACCACCTATGGACCAGGCGATGCCGGCGTATCCGTTCGGGTCTCTGCCGTCCAGCTCGTACGTGTCGTTGAGGTACACCGCGACGCGCATCGCGTCGCCCGGCGACTTGCTCCATTCGAGTATCTTCTTGGCCCAGTACATCCGCATGTACCCGTGCATCTTGCCGGTCGCCACCATGTGCGCCTGTGCCGCGTTCCACAGCGGGTCGTGGGTCCGGGCCTGCTCGAACTGCTCGAGCGAGTACACGTACTCCCTGGCGTCTTCCCGGTGAGCGGCCAGAGTCTTGAGGGCCCAGTCCGGGAAACCTCCCGCGCCGTCGTAGCGGGGAGTGTAGAAGCAGAAATTGTCGGACAGCTCCCGCCGCACCACGAGCTCCTCCAAGAACGCTTCCTTCGCCGCCCGGCTTGAGCCGGATTTGCGGACCTCGAGGGCCACCCTCTGCGCGGAGATCTGGCCGAAGTGGAGGTAGGGCGAGAGGTTCGAAGTGCCGTCGAGATTCGGGTCGTTTCTGCGCCGGTCGTACCGGGCGAGCCCGCTGGCAAGGAACTCGGCGAGGACCTTCCGGCCGCGTGAGGCGCCAGGCACGGCAGCTGTGGCGGGTATGACGCGGGGGCCGGACCCGCCGGGGGCCGAGCGCGTCGTCCGCCCACGGGCTCCGAGCCATCGCGCCGCGTCGTCCCATTCGACCGCCGGCGCGCCGTCCTTCCACCCGACCGGATGCTTCCTGAGCCCGGGAAACTCTTCCAGGAACTCCGGCAGCAATCTCGTCAGTTTGGGGCGCAGCGTGCGCGCCGCAAACTCCCGTTTCGGCGAGGCCTTCCAGCACGGCACGATGTTGTGCGCGTCCACCTCGAAAAAAGCGGTGCTTATCTTCGCCGAGACCGCGTCCTTCCAGTCGCGCTTGACGCGAAGAGGGTCGAAGTCAGTCACCAGACAGCGAGCGCGGAGCGCCTTTACCACTCCCGGAATCGCGCGGCCGGTCTCGCCCCTGGCCAGGTGAAACGGAATGCCTCTTCCTCGCAGGCGTTCCTCCACTTCGCGCAGGCCGCCCAGCATGAAGGCATAATGGCCGGCCGCTGCGCCCAGAAAGCACGGAGCCAGGCAGAATACGACGACCAGAGGCGCCCTTGCCTGCACCGCCTGCTCCTGGGCGAACAACAGCGCCCAGTTGTCCTCCGCGCGCTGGTCCCTGCTCATCCAGTAGACGACCGGACCGTCCTTGCGGCGCGCCCTTTCGGGTTCCGGCTTGAGCATACGGATTCTGTTTGGGTTCACGTCCGTGACTCTCGCGTTTTGGCGCCCGCGACAGCGGGTGCGGGACAAACAGTGAGAAGGGCAAGCCGCAGCACGGCTTGCCCGGAGAAATGTCGGTCAGGCGGTGCGGAAGACGGCGTCTTCTCGCCGTCATTCCGGAGGCGGACCAGCCTCGCGACGCTACTTCTTAAGAGCCCGCCTTGTCCGCGAAACGGTCCAGTCTGTTCGACAGGATGAAGAAGGTGGGCGCCCACAGGCCGACGAAAATTCCGAAGCGCTCGGCGTGCGCCAGCTCCTCCGGACTCCCCTGGCCCTTCGTGGCCCACCAGACCACCAGGGCCGCTATTATGGACAGAAACCCGAGCGCAAAGCAGATGTTCGAGATAACCCTGTAGAACTTCATACAGACCTCCCTTGCCGGAGTTTCGAGACCGGCCCGGACGGGCAGAAACCGGAACGGTCGACAGCGACTTCACACGGCGAGAGATTCAATCACAACGCTACGGCCTGTCAACCTAAAACTGCGGTTGGCCGGGGCGGCTGGCATCCGACCCGGGCGGGGCGATTGCGGCCCGGGCGGCAGCGAGACGCTGCCGACCAGAGCGCGGCCCGGTCAAACGGAGCGCGGCCCGGTCAGCGCAAACACTTTTTCCGGCCTCGCGAATCCCTTGGCGTGCATCTCCCCGAGGTCTCGAAACTCAAAGGCCCCGGAGGCGGCGGTCCGGGTCCTGGGACACACCAGGATCCGTCCGGTGTCCCGGCACGCGAATTTCTCCAGCCGGAAGGCGAGGACTATCGGCTCCCCTATCATGGACAGCACCGCGCGGCCGCCCTCGCCTATCCTGCCAATGGTTACTGGCCCCGTAGCGACTGCCCAGTCCATGCGCAGCGGAAATCCGGGTAGCGCCCACACCGAGCGGTCCTCGGCCATGCCCGTCGCAAGCCTGTCCAGAGCCAGAGCCGCCGCGCACGCGTTGGCGGCCTGCGCCGCGCCCGGGAACGCCCCCTCGACCGCCCCGCCCGGAGGCGCCAGTGTGGCCGCGCCGCCTGGCTTCCGGCCTGCCTCGGTTCTACCGCCGTCCTCCCAGAACGCCACGATTGCGTCTCCCTGGTACTCCTTGACCGTTCCGCGATGCCGTTCGGTCTCCGCGGCAAGCTTTTCGAACACCCGGCGAACCGATTCCTGAAGCTCGGTGGACGCGGCCTTCTGCACGAGCCGGGTGTAGTCCATTATGTCACCCACCAGCACGCTGGCCATCACCGGAGTCGAGACGGCAACCGTGGCGGACCGGACCGCGTGTTCGCGTCTCGCGCCGTCTGAGTCGGCGCCGGGGGCGATTACGAATTCGTGTCCGTCTCCCACGCGTATGGCCTGTCCGGGCGAGACTTCCACTTCGAGATTAGGGACCACTCTCCGGCCGTCGACCCACGTGCCGTTGAGACTCGTGTCGCGGGCAAAACACCGGCCGTCGAGGGTCTGGCTGATGGTGCAATGCCGGGAAGACACCGTGGGGTCTCGCAGCAGCAGAACGCCCGGCGGAAGGTCCGCGCCCTCGCGGCAGCGGCCTATTTCAATCCTGTCGTAGAAAATGTAGCGCTCCTCGCCCGCCGTGCCGGCAGCGGCGATCAGTGTCCGAGGGGGACGGTCGGTTCGAGGAGGCGTCCTGTAAAATCTCGACATTCGCTTTTCTCTGTCCCGTGCGGCCGTGATGCCTATCGGTCTCCCTTGCTGAGCGAGACGACCTCCTCTGACAGCGTCCTAATGCGCCGCGACATGGTCTCCATGATCCTGAACGCCAGAGACGGATCGTCCTGGATCTTCTTCATGATGCTCCTTCTGTCGACGGTCAGGACGCGCACGTCTCCGACGGCTCGCACAGTCGCGGAGCGGGTTTCGCGCTCGAAAACCGCCATTTCTCCGACGAACTCGTCCTTTCCCAGGGTCCTCAGTCGGACTTCTCTCCCGTCCTTTTCCACCACGACCTCCGCCTGTCCGTCCTGGATCACGTACATGCTGTCACCAGTGTCGCCCTGGCGCACGATGACCTCCCCGTCCTTGTATGTCTTTCCGAGGCCTCCGGGCTGCATCAATCCACACCTCCATGACTAGACGCCGTCCTTCTTCAGTATGGACACCGCCGAGTTCCACAGGAACCTGGCGATGAACGCGGGCTGAAGAGTCCGCAGGAAAATGTTCTTGTACGAAGCGCTTCCCGTGAAGAGGTCCCAGAGCACCAGGCTCATCCTCCTGCGCTCGCCGGCCTCGCGCTGCTCTGCCGAGACCATGCGCAGAAGGGCGCGCAGCAGGAACCCGATTCCCTGCACGCGGCGCGACACGGCGAAGGTGAGCACGCCGATTCGATTGTCTTCGCCGATCGCTCTGCACGCGGGCCAGTAGTGTTTTTCGAAATCGGCGGCGGACACGCCGTTAAACAGCGCCGTGGTCGCGGCAGCCTTGGCGGTCCTGTAGGCGGCTCCGATTCCGTCCTTGTAAAGCCTGGCGAACCCGCTGTCGCCTATAAAGACAATCCGGTCTGAAAAAGGCCTGACCGCGCCCCTCACGTTTATGCTGGGCCAGCAGTGGCACGAACAGTGACCGGCGTAGCTGTCGGGCGGCAGGCATTCCCTAACTACGGGTGAGTCCAGGAAAGACTGCACGAGCGCGTTGTCTATGTCCCGTCCGAGGAGGCACACCGTGGCGTAGCCGCCCTTCGGTATGATGGCCGCGAATTCGATCCGCGGAATGCTCAACAGGAACACGTGCATCGAGCTCCCAAGGATGCGGGCCACGTTCTGTTCGCCCAGGAAATACTCTCCGATATACGTCCGCGTGGTCCTCGGCGGACGGTAACCGGCGACGGCCTCCCGGAATGTCTTCAGCGCACCCGTGTTTACACCGACCGCGACCGCCACGAAGTCATAGACCGCGACCGAGCCGTCTCTCGTCCTTATGCGGGGGCGGCCCGACTCCCATCCAAGTTCGTCCACCCGGCTTCGGATCACTTCGGCACCCCGCTCGCGGACGCGCTCCTGAAGAAAGCCGTCGAAACTCCCCCACCTGGTGTCGCGGGCGTCCCGCGGCCCCGGCCCACGGAACACGGCCGCTATCCTCATTTCGTTGAGGGGGGTATCGATGCGGACGTTGCCCACGTCCGTGTGCAGCACGTAGGAGTCTATTCCTCTTTGCACGACCGTGGGCGGAAGGCCGATCCCCTCGGTGGCCAGCGCCTGTACCAGGGATTCGGAGATGATGCCTCCGCACATGTTGCAGCCCTGTGGGGCACAGGTCGAGAAATCCCGCGGCTCGTAGACGTCAACTTTCAGGGTCACACCCGCCCGCTCTGCCAGCTCGAGCAGGAAGTAGCTGAAGAAGGAGCCGGCGGGGCCGCCGCCGACAACGGCGACACGCGCGCCGTCTTCGAGCCGGAACCCGACATCCGGGCCCTTCGCCGGCAGCTCGGCAGAGACTTTCGCGGAAAAGGGTGTGTTGAAATCAGTCTTCTTCATCGTCCTGGCCAGAGAAATGGAGCGTGGCGTTTCGAGGGGGGCTTCAATAGTAACCACAGATTGCAGGAACATGCAACACTCGGCTGCGGACCCTCGTCCGCGCAGAAGGAGCTTACGAAGACGCGCACCACGTGTTATAATTGATGTTGCCACATGGAGTAAGACACCTTGCGGCCACTCGACTGCCTCCAGGGAGGAACTCCACATGTTTTCTTCGCGCAGGTTCAAGATCACACTCTTCTGCGCCGCTCTCTCCTTCGCCGCGTTTGTGGCACTGGAACCCGCGGCAGTCGTCCTGGCGCGTCCGACGACGGACGGGTCCACACTGAATGAGCTGGCCAATCGCTTTCAGCGCAGGCTCCAGTCGCAGCGCGGCCCGGCCTACCACAGGCTTCTCGAGAGCACGAACCCGGCGCAGGCCGCCCTGAACCAGAACCCCGACATCAGGCTGATCTTCGTCGACGCGAAGGGCAGGCCATTCTTCTACGAAACGCACAACCTCACCGCGGCAAAGACGGTCAGAACGGACAAGGTGTGGCCGGGCGGCGGACACGGGTACTCCCTGACCGGCTCCGGCACCGCTTCCGGCAAGCTGGGCATATGGGATGGAGGCGGGGTCCTGACTACTCACCAGGAGCTCGTCGGCCGTACCACACAGATCGATTCTCCCGGAGGAGTGAGCTACCACTCCACGCACGTGGCCGGGACCATGATAGCCGGAGGAGTAATCGCCACCGCAAAGGGCATGTCCTATCAAGCCAACCTGGTCGCGTACGAATGGAACAACGACAACGCCGAGATGGCGGCGGCCGCCGCCTCAGGAATGAACGTGTCCAACCACTCGTACGGGTACGCGACCGGCTGGGAATACTCGGGCGACTGGTACTGGTACGGCGACCCGGACGTCAGCACGGTCGAGGACTACTACTTCGGTTTCTACAGTTTCGCGGCTGCGGACTGGGACGAGATCGCGCACGGCGCGCCCTACTACACGATTGTGGCGTCGGCGGGTAACAGCCGCGAGGACTACGGACCCGGCCCCGGCGGGGGGCACTGGGTGTGGGACAACGCCGCCGGCGACTGGGTGTGGAGCACCGCCACACGCGACGCGGACGGCGGCACGGACGGGTACGATTCCATCTCGCACGGTGCGACGGCCAAGAACGTTATCTCGGTCGGCGCCGTCTACGACATCCCGGCCGGCTACTCTCAGCCCAGCGACGTTGTCATGACAACGTTCAGCAGCTGGGGGCCGGCTGACGACGGCCGCATAAAACCGGACCTCGTCGCGAACGGGACCGGCCTGTATTCCTGCAGCAGTATCAGCAACTCTCAGTACATCTCGCTGTGGGGCACATCGATGGCGGCACCCAATCTGTCGGGGTCGCTCAATTCAGTGCTACGGCACTACGAGTCCACCCACAGCGGCGCCACACCGCTTTCGTCGACCATGAAGGCCGTGCTGCTGCAGACGGCAGACGAGGCGGGAACCTCCACGGGTCCGGACTACAAGTTCGGGTGGGGGCTCCTCAATACTCTCAAGGCCGCGCAGCTGATTTCGCTGGACTCCACCGAGCCGTTCCACATCCGTGAGGACTTCCTGGCCGACGGCGGCTCGGACACTCTTTACTGCACGAGCGACGGCTCGACCCCGCTCAGGCTTACGGTGGCCTGGACCGACCCGGCGGGCACGGAGCCTCCACCGGCGCTCAATCCCACGACCCCGGCGCTGGTAAACGACCTCGACCTGAGGCTCAAGTATCTGGACACTCCGGCGACCTACTATCCCTACGTCCTGA
Source organism: uncultured bacterium (assembly GCA_964570935.1). Lineage (GTDB taxonomy): Bacteria > Eisenbacteria > RBG-16-71-46 > JAFGJU01 > JAFGJU01 > JAFGJU01. The sequence continues at coordinate 14,274 of CAZMZP010000057.1, read as the reverse complement.
ACCCGGGCAGTCCCGGCGGCGCGGCCACGACCGGAGACAACGTCAGGGACAACGCCGAACAGGTCTACGTCGCGTCGCCCCCGGCGGGAGACTACATGGTCGTGGTAAGCCACAAGGGTACTCTGGCCGCCGGCCAGTGGTACTCCCTTGTTTGTTCCGGAAAGCTGATGACCGCGCTTCCCGACGAGGACCCGCCCGACGTCACGGTCGTCGAGCCCAACGGTGCGGAAGTGCTTCACTCAGGCGAGCAGTTCGAGATCAGGTGGGTAGCGACCGACAACGAGACCGTAGAATCAGTTTCAATCCTGCTTTCACGCGACGGAGGGTTGACGTTCCCGGACACCGTGGCCGTCGGGGAACCCAACGATTCCAGTTACGTCTGGCTGGTGCCGGGGACTTACTCCACCCAGTGCGTCATCCGAGTGGTCGCGTTTGACGGCGTCGGGAACGAGGGGCAGGACGAGAGCGATGCCACGTTTTCGATCGTGGCGCAGGTTCCCGCGCTGGGCGGGTGCGGTGAGGCCGCGCTGGCTCTCATGGCAGCACTGACGGCCGCGCTGCTGCTCCTGCGGGAGAGGCGCGGCGCGGGCGGGGCGGAACGAGGCGGGACGGATTCCGGCCCGGGGCCCTAGCGGATGGAGCGCGCCGCGAGTCCGGCGATGGCAAGCAGGACGACCGCGCCGATGACCGCGATGGCCAGACTCGAAAGGTTGAAGCCGATGTCGAACCCGCGGCCTGTGGCCAGCTGCACGAGCATCCCGCCAAGGAACGCCCCGACGACACCAACAACGATGTTGAGCCAGCAACCCTGGGGTCTGCGGGTTATCTTGCTCGCGACCCAGCCCGCGACGAGACCGAGAACAATCCAACTAAGAAGTCCCACGACCAAACCCTCCATACTGGTTGGAATGCGCGACTGCCGGACCTCGCCCGGCACGTCCCCGGTCAAGTTCTAGCGTGTCCCCTTCCCTTTGGCAAGCGATAATACGAGGACGAAAGACCCGCACGGCGTGCCGGCGCTCCGGCCGCGAGGTCTCCCCGGGCGGACGGTCCCAACCTCACGGCCCGCCGACGCGCTTGCCAGGCCGGTTGTTTTTCCTTATGCTGGCTTAACCGCGCCGCCCGGCCGGGCGGCGCTGCGTGGTCCGTGTCAAGCGCGGCGTCATTCAGAATCGCGCGTCTGAAAGGAGGTCACATGAGACAGGACGAGAAGCCGGCGGTGCCGCCGGAGCTTTTGGGCAAGGTGGAGGCCGTCGCCGGCCTCATCGATTACCAGCTGGGCGCGGTGGTCAGCAAAACGGTCATAAACAAGAAGACCGGGACCGTGACCCTGTTCGCCTTCGACAAGGGTCAGGGGCTCAGCGAGCACACGGCGCCGTTTGACGCGCTGGTCCAACTGCTGGACGGCCAGGGCGAGGTGAGCATCTCCGGCAAGCCTCTCATTCTGAAGAGCGGTGAGATGGTGATAATGCCGGCGAACGAACCCCACTCGCTCAGGGCCGTTGAGAGGTTCAAGATGATGCTCGTCATGATAAGGTCGTGAAGCGGCGTGCTCTTTCCCGTGTGAAGCCCGCGGCCCGGTGCCTCTCGCGCGGAGCGGGCGCCGCCGCGGGGCGGCGGGCTTCCGAACAAAGAGGTGCCCGGCGATGAAGACACAGAACAGAGCCTACGCGTATGCCGCGCTTGCGGTGCTGTGCTGGTCTACCGTGGCGTCCGCGTTCAAGCTCACGCTCAGAGAGGTCGACTACCTGACCCTTCTGCTCGTCTCTTCAGCGGTATCGACGGCGTTCCTGTTTCTCGTTCTGGTCGCCCGGGGAAGGGTCTCCCTGATAAGGGACAGCTTCGCCGCGCGCGGACGCCCCTTGATCCGCTCGGCCGCGAACGGATTCCTCAACCCGTTCCTGTACTACGTGGTCCTGTTCAAGGCGTACTCGCTCCTGCCGGCGCAGGAAGCTCAGCCGCTCAACTACACTTGGCCATTGATGCTGGTCCTGTTGTCCGCCCCGATGCTGGGCCAGCGTATCAGGCCCGTGAGCGTGCTGGCCATGCTGGTGAGTTTCCTGGGAGTCCTCATAATCTCGACGCACGGCGACCTCCTCGGGTTCCGGTTTACGAACCTGCCGGGCGCGTTGCTGGCCATGGGAAGCGCGGTAGTGTGGGCTCTGTTCTGGCTGACGAACGTGAAGGACGGGCGGGACGAGGGGCTTAAGCTCTTCCTCAATTTTCTGTTCGGATTCGTCTACGTCCTGGCGGCAGCCGCGGCCCTGACGGCGCTCGGACTGCGGCCGGCGATCGTCCCGCGCGCGACCGCCGCAGGGACGCTCGGGTGCGTCTACGCCGGCCTGATAGAGATGGGTGTCGCGTTCACGCTGTGGTTGAAGGCCCTGGGGCTGACCGAGTCCACGGCCAAGGTAAGCAACCTCGTTTTCCTTTCCCCGTTCGTGTCCCTCGTCTTCATTCGCGTCGTCGTCGGAGAGAGAATCCTTCCGTCCTCGGTCCTCGGCCTTGCGTTCATAGCAGGCGGCATCCTGCTACAGCGCCGCGTCGGCCGCGCGTGAGCCCCACGTCCCGGGTCACTGCACGCCCGGAATGACCGGCAGGAGCAGGCACGACGGGTAGTCAGAGTTGTGGTAGACGGTCTGCTCGGCTACCTTGTACTTCGTCTCCGTCTCGTTGTGCCCTCCAGTGTTTAGATTTCGCGAGAACACTGGAAACGACGCCGAAGCGACCTCCACTCTGAGCCTGCCGCCGGCGGGAATGGTTATCCCCGTGTGCCACAGGTCCAGGCGGAACTCGTACACGCTGCCGGGCTCGAGCAGCTCGGGTTCGCTGAAAGACTCGCGATAACGTGCGCGTATCTTGCCTTCCGCCAGCGGAAACACTACTCCTGACGGCTCGACCTCAGACAGGCGCACGAACCAGTCGGTGTCCTTGGCGGAGCTGGCAGCGTACAGAACGGCCAACATCGGCCCCGCGATCGTGAGAGCCGTGTCGAGCGGCTCGGTCTGGTAGACCAGTATGTCCGAACGTTCCTCGTTCACCTTGCCGTAGTAGGCCTTGTTTCGCTCCAATTCGTCCTCGACCGAGTAAGTGCTGACGCTGTCTGACGCCGCCTTTCCCCGGCCGGGCGCCATGTCGCCAGCGTCCTTCTTGCCCCCCCCGGACTCGTCTGGCCGCACGTAGTAGTACGGGCTGGGTGTGGGATCTCCCGGGTCGTACTTGAATACGTCGGCAGGAGCACCGCCGGCCGGGGGCTTGGCAGTTAGCGTGCCGTCACCCTTGGACGTGTTGGCGTGCCCGCCGCTCCCCAGGTAGAACGTCGTTAGCCGTGTCTCCGGAAGAGGGTAGGTGTCTCCGGTGAGCCACTTGTTCGAACCCATGACGAACAGCTTCACCAGCGGTTCTTTGTCTATCCCGTTGTCCACGCCCTTGAGCCAATGGTCCAGCCATCTCAGGTACTCTCGCTGGAGGTCCATGATCGCGGCCTCCCCGAAATCCCTGTGGCGTACTCGTCGCGTCGCCGTGTCGGTGTGCCCCCAGGGCCCGAGCACGAGTTTCTGGTTGCGGTGTCCGTGTGACAGCATCCTCATGTAATTGAGCTTTGTGCCTATGCCGTCTCCGTCGAACCAACCCGATTGATGAAAGACGGGAATGTCAAGGTCCTGGAGGCGGCCGTGAAAACTGGCCGATTCCCAGTATGAATCGTTGTCCGGGTGCGCAATCCACTTGCGCCAGTATGGGTTTTCCTTGCCGAGCACCTTCTTGTCGATGTCGATCACCGGCAGGTGCTTCAGAAGGACCGTGTATTCCTTGTCGCCTATCTCCCTCAGTGTGTTGCCGGATATGTCTGCAGTCGCCTTGCTCTCGAGGACGTCCGCCCACCAGATGGCTCCGGTCAGAAAGAACACGCCGTATTCATAGGGAATGTTGAAATACGGGTCCGGCGGGGACACGTTGGGGATGATCGTCACCAGATGCGGCGGCCGTTCGCTCGCCGCCCACCACTGGACCCAACCCAGGTAGGAAGCTCCTATCATGCCGATCTTGCCCGTGGACCAGGGCTGGACCGCCAGCCACTCAATCGTATCGTAGCCATCCTTGGCCTCGTTCACGAAGGGCTCCCAGACCCCCTGGGAGGAGAAGCGGCCGCGGCAGTCCTGGACGGCGTAAACATATCCCCGCCTGGCGAAGAAGTTGGCCTGAATCTCGTTCAGCTCCTTCTTGTACGGCGTCCTGACCAGTATGACCGGGAACGCACCGTCGGCCTTGGGCCGGTACACGTCCGCGGCAAGGTTGACCCCGTCGCGCATGGGCACAAGGACATTCCTGTCGATGGCCACCTCATACTCAGGCATGGACAGCAGAGAGTCCGACACTGCCTGCTTCAGCATCGACTCGTAACCTTGCCTGACGTACGCCGCGTGCTGGGCCGGCACATCACCGAACGCGACTTTTCCCTCTTCGTTCACGTAGAGTGTCACGTTGACACCGGGTAGACCGTAAGTGTACCGGGTGAACTTCACTTCCCGGCCTGAGACCGCTCGTTCGACCGTGTCCAGCCGCTCCAGGCTTGCGTCCATGACGATGCTGGGAATGATAAACACCGGAAACGTCTGCTTCCCCGCCTTCTCCTGGTCGTAGGAGCGGACCGCCAGGCTTGTCAGGGCCGGACTGAAGTTCTCGAATAGGATCGTCCCCGGCTTGAGGTTGACCGTGGAAACGTTGTTTCGACTGGTTATCGTGGCCACGGTGTCTTCCCGGACAATGCTGGCGGGTCCCTGCGGGGTGTCCATCCGCATGTTTGTCCAGACACCGGAGGAGTCCACTTCGATCTGGAGCGAGGACTTGACAGTCTGTCCCGCCATCGCAAGTGTGTACTCGCCTCTAAAGTGCCCATCCGCCTTCCAGACAAAGTGCTGAGTCACCAAGATCTGCTCGTTGACGTAGAGGTAGTAAGTACCCTCGTCCGGCGCTCCCGAGATGGGTGGAAGGTAAGGACCCTCAGTCCCCGCCGACGCGATGGGCGTCAGGCAGACCAGGGATGTGAAGATCACAAGCGTGCAAGCCATTGCACGCCGCGCAGATGCTGAAAGGAACCTTTTTGGGTACGACACGACGGTTCTCACCCTCCTCTTGCGGTAACCCGAAACACGCTAACGACCGGAAGTGACCCCGGAATCATACGGGGCGGGGCGGTCATGGCGCCAGCAGTTTCATGAGCTTCGCGCGCCGTTCCTGCTCGTTCACAGGGGATCGGTCAAAACGCTCTTCGAAGCGGGGCAACTCCTTCTTGAAAAAGGTGCCCAGGGCGATGGGGGCGTCGGAGCTGTAGTCCCACTCCCGCACTCGCGCGCACGCCTTGTCGAAGTCGGTCGGGTCGTGGTCCTTCAGCTCGTACGCTCTTTGGTTGTAGTAGTCGTACACGTTGAAAAAGGTGTGGCAGACCTGGAGCACGTCCACGACCGCAAAGCCCGGGTGCAGGATGGCCTCTTTCATGATCGCCTTCAGAGAGTCCAGCCTGCCGGAGTACGCCCGGCCGACGAAGCTGGCCCCGCTGGCGAGCAAGAGCTCGAGCGGGTTGAACGGAGACTCCAGCGTGCCGCGCGGTGTCGAACGTCCCTTGAAGCCCAGCGGCGAGGTCGGAGTGTACTGGCCCGTGGTGAGGCCGTAGACGCGGTTGTTGTGAATGAACATCGTTAAGTCGACGTTGCGCTTCGCCGCGAACAGGAGATGCTCCAGACCTTCGCCGTACGCGTCGCCGTCGCCTGCAAAACCGATCACCTTGAGGCCGGGGTTGGCGATCTTTATCCCCTGCGCCACCGGAACCACCCTGCCGTGGATCGAGTAGAAGCTGTTGATGTTCACGTAGTCGGCTATCTTGGCGTGGCAGCCGATCCCGGCCACCATCACCACGTTTTCTATCGGAGCGCCGTCTTCCACCAGCGACTTGAGAACGGACTTGATCGCGGTCAGGATCGCGAAGTTGCCGCAACCCGGACACCACGTGTTCTTGGCCGGAGTTTCGAGGGCCTTCAAGTCCATGCGTGTTCCTACTGTCAGAAGTGTCGTTTCAGTTCCGCTTCCAGTTCCTCGTACGAGAACGGACGTCCGTCATACTTCGATATGCGCGCATCGACGCCGAACCCGTGCGACTTGACGAGGCGAGCCAGCTGGCCGGTCGCGTTGTTTTCAACCGAGACGAGTTTCTTGACGCCGCGCACCGCGGCTTCGAACTGCCTGGCGGAAAACGGCGAGAGCACCACCGGCTGCACCACCCGGAGCCCCAGCTTGCCGCCGACCTCGGCGCACACTCCCTTGTTGGAGCCCCAGCACAGGACCGCCAGCTCGGAGTCCTTCTTGCCGTACACCCTCACGGTCTCGTAACTCTCCATCTCCTGCGCCAGGTGCGTTCCCTTTCGCAGACGCTTTTCGTACATCTTCCCGGTCTCGGCCGCTTCCTCGGTCGTGATCCCGCGCTCGTCGTGCTCGTAGCTGTTCACCTTTATGACAGCGCCCCTGGCCGACGGAAACGCGAGGGGCGATATCCCCGTGCCGGGGCCGGCTCCCGTTGCACCTTCGCCGGCGCCGCCCGCGTGAGCGCTCCCGTCCGCGCCGGCGTACCTGGCGTACGTGCCAGTCCCGTCCCACATCAGCGGCCGGGGAAACGACTCGTCGTCCCAGAGTCCGCGGGCCGGTCCGGCCTCGGCCACGTCGAAGTTGAAACCGCCCTCGCTCAGTGTCTTGTCCGTAAGAACGATGGAAGGAGTCTGGTATTTCCACGCCACGTCCAGGGCGATTCTGGACCAGTGGAACGCCTGTTCCGCGTTTCCGGGCGCGACGACGAAGCGCACGAACTCGCCGTGTCCCGCGCTCAGGACGAAGTCGAGCTCGCCCTGGGCCGTGTAAGTAGGGAGACCGGTGCTCGGGCTGGGCCGCTGTCCCACGAAGACGACAATCGGGAGTTCGGCGGCGCCCGCCAGGCTGAGTCCCTCCGTCATCAGGCAGAATCCCCCACCCGACGTGCCAACTGCCACTCTCTCTCCCGCGTACGAGAAACCCAGCGCCATCAGCATGACGGCTATCTCGTTTTCCGGATGTATGACCTTGAGCGAGAGTTCGCCCGCCATGTCGGCCAGGAAGTGAAGGAGGCTCGACATCGGCGTCATCGGGTAGGCGATGTAAGTCCCGAGGCCCGCCGCCACGAGCCCGAGGCCCGAGGCCTCGTTGCCCGTCATGATCGGAAGAGCCGTCTGCTCCAGCGGCTCGAGCTTCAGAGTTTCCCGTGAGAGCTCGAAGCCCCTGGAAGCCAGTTTGACGTTCTGGTCCACCGCCTTGTCAACGTGCTTCCGCAGGAACCGCTCGAGCGTCTGCCATTCCATGGAGACGCATCTGGCGAAGGCGCCTATCAGGCAGGAGTTCCGCATGATCGGCTTCGCGGCCTCTTCCTTGAGGATGCTGCGCAGAGGAAGGCCTATCGCGCCGGCGGGAACGGCCTCGCTCTTAACGGCATCCGAGTCAAAGACCAGATTGGCGGGGTTCGCGAGACGGGACCGATGCGTCTCGACGGAGTTCTGGTCAAGGGCCAGAACGAAATCTACGCTGTCCCGGTGCGTCTCGACTCTGTGAGGAGCCGCGCGGACAATCGAGAAGTTGTGCCCGCCCCTGATGAGGGAAGCGTAGTCGAAATAGAGGTAGGTCCGGTATCCAAGCTCTCCCAGCAGTTTTGAGAGAAGTGTGCCCGCCTGGTTTATGCCGTCTCCGGCCTTCCCGCCGACCAGCACTGAGAGTTCAGCCATTGAGTGTCACTCCGTAAGCGGCCCCGCACGCGGTCGTCGCGCATTCGCGCACACGAACGAGGCAGGGCGCGCCGTGTGGTAAGACGTTATCACTGCGCGCCCGATGGTGCAAGTGCAGGAAAGGACTAAAACGCCCAAGGATTTCCACCGCCGCCTGGGCGCGGAGACGAGGATTCAGCTTTCCATACCCCCCGGCTGGCGCTGCAGAATTCTCTTGACGAGGTAGGACGATTCTCTTAATATCAGTAACGATAATCATTATTATTCCTATTAGGTTGAAGGCCCCCCGGAGGGCACGATGTTCGCAGACTACACGTTCAGGATGACGAGACAACGCAAGATAATCCTGGAAGAGCTGAGGAAGGTTAAGTACCATCCTACTGCTGACGACCTGCACAGGGCCGTGAGGCGGAGGCTCCCCCGAATAAGCCTGGGCACCGTGTACCGCAACCTCGACCTGCTTTCCCGGGCCGGCCTGATACAGAAACTGGAGGTGGGAGGCACTCAGAAACGTTTCGACGGTGACGTCCAGGGACACTGCCACAGGCGCTGCGTAGGGTGCGGGAAGGTTGAGGACGTCCGGTTGGAGGAGACGGCCGGAATCAGCCGGGCCGTTAAAAACATGCCGGACTACGAGGTCATCAGCCACCGAATCGAGTTTATCGGGTTTTGCCGGGACTGCAGAGGCAGGACCGGGCGCACCGGAGCAATCCGGTGACAGTACTGGAGGGAGAGGAAAGATGAAGTTGAAGGGTTCTAAGACAGAGAAGAACATCCTCACGGCGTTCGCCGGCGAGTCTCAAGCCAGAAACCGCTACACGTATTTCTCCAGCCAGGCCAGGAAAGAAGGCCTGATCCAGATCTCGTTGATATTCGAGGAGACGGCAAACCAGGAGAAGGAACACGCCAAGCGGCTGTTCAAGCTGCTCGAGGGCGGCGACGCCGAGGTCCAGGCCTCCTTCCCTGCCGGCTCGATAGGCACGACGGCCCAGAATCTTGACGGAGCGGCCGGGGGCGAGCACCACGAGTGGGAGAAGATGTACCCTGGGTTCGCCGGGGTCGCCCGCGAGGAAGGGTTCGACGAAATAGCCAAGATATTCGAGTCCATTGCGGTGGCCGAGAAGCAGCACGAAAAGCGTTACCTCGGGCTTCTGAGTAACATCAAGGGCGAGACCGTGTTCAAGAAGTCCAAGTCCGTGACGTGGCGGTGCATCAACTGCGGTTACCTGCACACGGGCGCGGAGGCGCCGGTCGAATGCCCGGCCTGCGCTCACCCGCGCGACTATTACGAGCTGCTGAGCGAAAACTGGTAGCGTCCCTGCGACGCGCCCGGCGGGCGCGTTCGCCGGAACGGTAGAAGGGAGGATCCGGAATGACGGCGAAACTTCAGGTTTACAAATGCGAGGTCTGCGGGAACATCGTGGAGGTGCTCCACGAGGGGCAGGGCGAGCTCGTCTGCTGCGGGAAGCCAATGAAGCTGCTGGTGGAGAACACGACCGACGCGTCCAGAGAGAAGCACGTCCCGGTCATCGAGAAGACTGCCACCGGCGTGAAGGTCAAGGTGGGAAGCGCGCCGCATCCGATGGAGGAGAAGCACTACATCGAATGGGTGCAGATAATGGCAGACGGCAAGTCGTACCGCCAGTTTCTGAGTCCGGGCCAGGCGCCCGAGGCCACGTTCGAAGTCAAGGCCGCTGAAATCAGCGCGCGAGAGTACTGTAACATACACGGGCTGTGGAAGGCGTAGGCCGTCCACAATACCAACCACGCCAGCGGAGGTAGAGAATGAAGAGATGGCGTTGCAGCGTATGCGGCTACGTGCACACCGGAGACAGCCCTCCGGACAAGTGTCCCAACTGCGGTTCGCCAAAGGAGAAGTTCGGCGAGATCACGGACGACTTCGAACTGCTGCACATGCACTTCGGTCAGAAGCTGTCGTACGGGTCTCAGGTCGAGGTGAATCCCTTCTTCGGCAGCTACGAATCCCTGGCCCCCTTCGTTTACAACCTGCCCGTGGGGCAGAGAGTCGGGCTGCACAAGCACCCGACCACGGACGAGCTGTTCTTCGTCCTCAAGGGCAGGATAGAGTTCAAGGTCGGGGACATGACTGTGGTGGCCGCCGAGGGAGACCTTGTGCAGGGCAAGATGAACATCCCCCACACTTTCAAGAACATCGGAAACGAGCCGGCTGCGTTCCTGTCAGTAAAGGGGCCCAAGCCGGTTGACCTGGTCCGAATGGAATAGGAAGGAAACACCGCCATGGCCGATGATCTCAACCGCGCGGTTCTACGCGACATCAGTTACGGTCTGTACGTGGTGACCTCCCATCTGGAGGCGAAGCTGAACGGACAGATAGCCAACACCGTGTTCCAGGTCAGCTCCGAACCTCCCAGGATGGCGGTGAGCATCAACAAGCAAAACCTGACGCACGAGTACATATCAAAGAGCGGGGTGTTCGCGGTGTCCGTGCTCGAGGAGTCGACGCCGATGACCTTCATCGGCCTGTTCGGCTTCAAGTCGGGACGCGACATAGACAAGCTTTCCCAGGCGCAGCACAAGATGGGAGCCACAGGAAGCCCGGTCGTGACCGAGAACGCTCTTTCGTACCTGGAGGCCAGGGTTATCGGCCAGGCGGACGCCGGCACTCACACAATATTCGTCGGAGAAGCTGTCGCGGGCGATGTGCTGAAGCCTGGTGTTCCGCTCACTTACGCCATGTATCACCAGAAGAAGGGTAAGGCGCCCAAGACGGCTCCGACATACGTGGAAGTCGAGAAGCCGACGCAGGCGAAGGGAGAGACAAAGACGATGAAGAACTACGTGTGCAACGTGTGCGGTTACGTGTATGAGCCGTCAAAGGGTGACCCGGACAGCGGCGTGGCCCCCGGAACGGCGTTCGAGGCGCTGCCCGCCGACTGGGTCTGCCCGGTATGCGGCGCCGGCAAGGAGGATTTCTCGCCGCGGGACTGACCTTCGCCCTGACACGGCGGAAGGCGTTTCTGGCCATACTGGTGTTCGCGGAGGCTAACTTCTTCTGTCTCACGGTGACCGTGGATGCTGAAAAACTGCGGCTTCGGTTCGGAGTCGGTCTGATACGCTTCACAATCAATCTCGCTGACGTCGCCTCCGTACGGGTCGTCGTCAACCCGTGGTACGCCGGCTGGGGAATCCGGTACATGGGCGACGGCTGGTTGTTCAACGTGTCCGGCCTGCGCGCGGTGGAGGTCGAGCTCAAGTCGGGCAAGAAGTACCGTGCCGGGACGGACGAACCGGAGAAGCTCGAGGCCGCGCTCAGACAGCGGCTGGGTTTCAAATAGAAGGACAGGGCACCGCCTTATTGCAGTTTGCTTGCCCGCCGTGGCCATGCGCATTGGCGGGCAAGCGTGTTTTCGCCGCCGGCGGCTCTTCCAGCCACCGCTTCCCTCCCCATCCGCTAGAACGCGCACGCAGTTACGTTGCGGCCCGGCGCGGCCCGCATGCGTGGCACGTCTTATGCGAAGTTAGTCGGGTGAAGTTGACATAGGCCGGACAATCCGGTCGCGGAATACCGCCCACCGAAAAGAGCAAACTACTCGAAAGCGTAGGACGCAGAGTCACCGACCTGAGAATGGTAGCGGGACCGCCGAAGTGGGAGCCGTGTGGAACCCGTTCTTGACTTTCGAGAACGGGTTTCACATTATGGGGAGACTCAGTTGAAGCGCAGCGACACACTGGCAAAGAGGACCGCCAAAGCACCCCAAGAGAGACCCACCAACACTTCCCCCACCAGTCTCCTCCGCCGCACATTCGGTACGGCACCCACCCGCTATCATTCTCAGGTCGGTCGCGCCCTCGTGACGGTGGGAAAGTGCGCGGTCATAGTCGTGGCCGTCTGCCTGGCAGTTCCCGTCGTTGTCTTGCCTTCCTGCCCCCGGACCGCCCGCCTGAGTTGACGTCACCGCGCGCAGTTTGAACCTTTCTTCACTCCGCACCCATCCGAACCATCCCAGATGTTTCATCTTTCTGCTTGTGCGGTGGCCGCTTTCGGGGTAAGTAGAGGGCGACCGCCATCGTCCGGCCTCGTGCTCCGGCTCGGAGCACGGAACCCGGGAGGCGGCACGAGGTGAACGTCGGTGTCGCTGAACCCTTCTTTCGCGGGCGGCAGTCCGCCCGGCCGAGGCAGCCAGTCGGAGACCGGGAAGAGGCCGGCCGGAAACATCTACAGGCTCGGCTTCGTCAGTTTCTTTGCCGACCTGTCCACCGAAATGATCTATCCGCTGGTGCCGGAGTTTTTGGTAACGCTCGGAGCCAGCAAGTTCCTGGTCGGACTGATTGAGGGCGTGGCCGAGGGCACGGCCTCCCTCCTGCGGCTGGCAGGTGGGCTTCTGTCCGACAGGGTCAGGAAGAGGAGGCTCTTCCTGTTCCTGGGATACGGCCTGGCCGCCGTCGCGAAGCCTTTCTTGTTCGTTGCGACTCACTGGGTGCAGGTGCTGGCCCTGAGGTTTGCCGATCGGGTGGGCAAAGGCCTCAGGACTCCGGCCAGAGACGCCCTTCTGGCGGACTCCGTCGACCCGGCCAGGAAGGGCTACGGGTTCGGCTTCCACAGGGGCATGGACAGTCTCGGTGCCGCCGGCGGCCCGCTCCTGGCGATGTTGATACTGGCCCTCTCGCACGGCAACGTGCGACTGGTGTTCCTTCTGGCTGTCATTCCGGCGGCCGTTTCCGTTCTCATAATAGCGAAGGTCAGGGAGGTACTGCCGGCGGCGCAGGAAGTCAGGGCGTCGTTGAGGTCACAGACGAACCTGGGCAGGCCTTTCACCCTGTTCGTCCTCAGTGTCGTCGTTTTCACCCTCGGCAATTCATCAAACGTGTTCCTGATACTTAAGGCCAGGGAGGCGGGCCTTCCGGCCGCGGGCATCCCTCTCATCTGGCTCACGTACAACGTGGTGGGCTCCGTTTCGTCTCCCGTGTGCGGGCATGTCTCCGACAGAATCGGAAGAAGGCCCGTCATCATGGCGTCGTTCCTGGTCTACGCCGCCATCTACGCGGGGTTCGGCCTGAGCTCGAGCCTGACGGCCGTCTGGGTCCTGTTCTGCTGCTACGGCCTGTACCACGGGCTGTCGGAGGGCATCTTCAGAGCCTACGTGGCGGACCTGGTGGAGTCCGACAGGAGGGCCACGGCCTACGGCCTCTTCAACACGGCGATAGGCATCACTCTTATTCCCGCCAGCATCGTGTTCGGGCTTCTGTGGGACAGGGTTTCGTCGTCGGCCGCTTTTCTCGTGGCCGCCGCTCTGTCCCTGGCGGCCGCCGGACTGTTCCTCGCCACACAAAAGAGGTTACCGGGCAGAAGACCCGGGGCCGTGACATCCAGCTGAAAGGAGGCCGCATGAAAGCGCGCAAGAGCGAGTTTCACCACTACCGCACCCAGATGAACGACAAGATCCTCAGCTGCGGCTTCAAGGACTATCAGAAGTTCTTCGCCCTGGACAACAAGGCGTACCTCGCCGGCGCTCTGCCGGCGAAGACCAAGGAGCTGTTGGGGCTCGTGGCCTCGATGGTCCTGAGGTGCAACGACTGTATCTTCTACCATCTCGACAGGAGCGTGGCCGAGGGCGCCACAAGAGAAGAGCTGTACGAGGCCATGAACGTGGCGCTCATTGTCGGCGGCTCGATAGTCATACCGCACCTAAGATTCGCCTTCGAATCGATCGAGGAGCTCACCGCCGGGCAGACTCCCGGGCCGCAGGGGAAGTGACCTGCCGCGCACGCGGCGACCCGAACCAGTGAGGCGGACAGTCATGAAGTTTGAGACAAAGGCGATACATGTCGGCCAGGCGCCGGACCCGTCTACCGGGGCGGTCGTCACCCCTGTTCACTTCAGTTCCACGTTCGCCCAGGAGAGCCCGGGAAAACACAAGGGGTACGACTATTCCAGAACGCTCAACCCCACCAGGAAGGCGCTGGAGGAATGCGCGGCCGCGCTCGAGAATGGCAGGCACGGCCTCGCGTTTGCGTCCGGGATGGCCGCCATCAACAACGTGCTGTATCTGCTGAAGTCCGGCGACCACGTCGTATGCACCGACGACGTGTACGGCGGCACGTTCAGGATTCTGGAGAGGGTCTACAAGGACTTCGGCCTGGAGTGTTCGTTCGTCGACACCACGCGGCTCTCGGGGATAGAGGCCGCGGTCAGGAGCAACACCAGAATGCTGTGGCTCGAATCGCCCAGCAATCCCCTGCTCCGCCTCGTCGACATTCGGGAGGCCGCGAGGTTCGCGAAACACAGAAAACTGATCAGCGTCGTGGACAACACGTTCGCGTCGCCGTACTTCCAACTCCCGCTGGAGCTGGGCGTGGACCTGGTCGTGCACAGCTCGACCAAGTACCTGGGCGGGCACAGTGACGTGGTCGGGGGACTCGTCGTGACCGGCAGCGACGAACACTACGCGCGGCTCAAGTTCTGTCAGAACACCGTCGGCGGCGTGCCCGGCCCGAT
>CAZMZP010000056.1:0-2381 GCA_964570935.1 uncultured bacterium | reverse complement strand
GGTCGTTGACGACAGGAAGGAAATACTCGCGCAGTATGGGACGGGCGGCGCCAGCGCGGGGAGCGGCGCGAGCGCCGGCAGCGTGGGGAGCTGCGGCAGCGCGGCGAACGTGGAGACTGTGCTCACGGACCCGGAATACCGGACGGGGCTCCCGAGCCTGGACAAAAGCTGCTACGTGGTCATCGTCACGCGAAGCCACACCTGCGACAGAACGGTGCTGGCCGGCATCATCAAACAGAACCTGGCCTACCTGGGAATGATAGGGTCCCGGACCAAGATAGCGGAAACATGGTCGCTGCTGAAGACGGCCGGAGTGGACGAATCTCTGTTCGGCAAGGTGCGGACGCCCATAGGGCTCGACATCGGAGCGGAGGGACCGTACGAGATAGCGCTGGCCATAGCGGCGGAGCTGGTGGCTGCCAGAAGGAAACTACTTGCCGGCGGCGCCTAGGCCGCTGACCTGTGTTCTACGCCGCTCTCGGCTCACATTGCCGCGCTCTGGGCAGTACCGCCCACGGCGCCCCGCGTCAGAAAATCAGAACCTCTCCCAGAGCCGCGTCGACAACTCCAGGGACTTCGCGGCGATTTCTTCCTCGTTCACGTCGATCTTGAGTTCCTTGCCTTGCATCAGGACTTTCCCGGCACAGATCGTGGTGTCCACGAACGATTGGGAGAGTCCGAATCCCAGGTGTCCGAGGAAAGTGTTTTCGTTGAACGGCGTGGGCGGATAGTAGTCCATCAGGACGATGTCCGCGGCGCATCCTTCCTTGAGCTCTCCGACTTTCGGCTCCCAGTACCTGTTGGCGATTTTGGCGTTGTTGGATGCCAGCGTTGACAGCGATTCCATGAAGCCTACGCTCGGGTTGTTCCGGGCCAGATGGTGCACCCACAGCGCCGCACGGACTTCCTCCAGCATGTTGACCGTCATGGCGTCGGTCCCCAGTCCCACGAGGATTCCCTTCTCGGACATCTTGATTATGTCCGCCACGCCTACCGCGTTGTTCATGTTGGATTGCGGGTTGTGCGCCACCGCCGTGGCTGTTTCCTTGAGCAGGTCCATCTCCCGCTCGTTCACGTGAACGCAGTGCGCCGCTATGGTCTTCGGCCCCAGGATTCCGAACCTGTGCAGGCGCTCCACCACCCTCAGACCGAAGTTCTTCTCGTTGAAATCCTGGTCCGATTTGGCCTCCGCTGTGTGCACGTGGAAGCCCGCGCCGAGCGCTTTCCCGGCCTCCGCCGCCCTCTGCATCGTTCCATCGGTGATGGTGAAAGAGGCGTGGAGCCCGAACAGGGCCTTGAGCTGACCGTCCCGTTCCGACAGGCATCTCTTGATGAAATCCACGTTCTCGTCGATTCCGTCCTGCGCGACTTTCGCGCCGTCACGGTCCGACAACTCATAGCAGAGACATGCTCTAAGTCCGACCTGCTTGACCGCCCCGGCAATCCGGTTCAACGACCCGCGCGCCGCAAACGGACTGGCGTGATGGTCGATAAGGGTCGTGGTTCCTCTTCTCACGGCGGCCACGAGCGGGAGAAGCGCGCTGTAGTAGCAGTCGTCCAGCGTCAGCTTCTTGTCCAGCCTCCACCACAGGTTCTCCAGGACCTCGCGGAACTCTCTCGACGGTTTCGCTTTTCCTAGCCCGCGCGCCATCGTGCTGTAAAAGTGCATGTGCGCGTTTATGAAGCCCGGCATCACGACCTTGCCGTGCGCGTCGAGGACTCTGGCCGGCGCGGCCTCGAGCTCTTTCTGCGGCGCCACTTTCGTGATGAGCCCGCCCTCGCACAGGACGGCGTGGCCATAGAGGACCCTGTTGGGCTCACCCAGGGTGACGACGATTCCGTTCTTGATGAGCAGAGTGTTTGTTTCCACGTTCGTTCCTGTTGTGTTGGATTGTTGAACTGTGCTCTCAGTCCTCTCGCAGGAGCGCGGCCTCTTTCTTCGTGCGCTCCCTCATGTACAGGGCGCCGGAGAAGCACTTCTGCGCGCAGATGGAGCAGCCTATGCACTTTGAGGCGTCCGTCACGGGGACCAGGTTCTCGTCGAGGGCGATGGCCAGGTACGGGCATCGCGTGCAGTTTCCGCAGTGCTCGCACAGGTCGGCGTTCACGGCCGATACCTTCTTGACCGCTGTGAGCTCCATGAATCCTGTTATGGGCTGGGGCAGGGCGCATCCGATGAGATCGGCCACGGATTTGAACCCGCGCTCCTCCATCAGGAAGCTCAGCCCGGAATGCAGGTCGTCCACGATTCCGTAACCGTATTTCATGACAATCGTGCAGAACTGGACTGTCCTTGCTCCCAGGGCCAGGAAATCCGCCGCGGCCTTGTAGTCCATCGGGCCGCCGTTCCCGGACACGACTACTCCGAGCCTGGAGACGTT
>CAZMZP010000055.1:0-23000 GCA_964570935.1 uncultured bacterium | reverse complement strand
GAGTGGCTCCCAGAAGCTGGGCCATCCTGTGCCGGACTCGAACTTCGCCCGGACGCCGAAGAGGTCCGTGGAGCAGCACACGCACTGGTAGGTGCCGGCGCCCTCAGGCACTTCGCACACGCCGCTGAAGGCCGACTCGGTGCCGTGTCCGCGCGTCACGCGATACTGCTCGGGCGTCAGGATCTTTTTCCACTCCGCGTCCGACTTCACGACCTTCGCCACCTGCTGCACCTTGCCGGTTCGAACGTTGAAGATGGCGACTGTTCCGCCTCTACCAGATTCCTCTTTCATCGTCCCTCCCGCCGAACACGCCAGGGACAGCGCCGTCACCAGCGCGGCCACCAGCGCGGCTGTCGCCGACTTCTTCCCCGTCATGGCTAGTCCCCTCTCCTGCTCCTGCGGGCGTGGGTCAGCGGCAGCGCGACGCCCAGTACGATCGCCATCACAAACGACGTCTCCCAGTCGACGGCCGTCTCCGCCCGCGTGGCGAGGTTCCACACAAACGTCACGACTACGGAGACAAGAAGCGTGGTCGCGAACGCGAAGCCGATCTCGACGGCCCACTTCCTGCCGGACATGCGATCCTCCTCGTGTGATTCCACGCCGGGCGCGCTCCGTCCACGCCACGGCGCCGGCCGGCTGCGCCCTCACGCACGTTTCAGCGCGCAGCGCCGCGACCGCGGGATTCCTACCACCTGTTCTTGTGTATCCGCTCCGGTCTGAACCTGTCCGCGCGCTCGGACTTCTGCGCCGGATGGCCGAAAGGCAGCAGGGCCAGCGGCACAACGTGCTCCGGCAGGCCGAACAATTCTCTGAACCCCCTTACCCTGTCTTCGTCGGGATAGATTCCGGTCCAGACACCGCCGAGTCCCAGCGCGTGCGCGGCCAGGAGCATGTTCTCAATCGCGGCGGAGCAGTCCTGCACCCAGAACCCCCGATATTTCTCCAGCTTGAGGTCTCCGCACACGAGGACTGAGAAAGCCGCCTCGGGCGCCATCGAAGCGTACGGATGCACTTCGGGGATCTGTGCCAGAAGCGCCGCGTCCGTGATGACAAGGAACTGCCATGGCTGCTGGTTCCCGGCTGACGGAGCCGTCATCCCGGCCTCCAGCACCTGCCTGACCACTTCTTCACCGACCGCGCGTTTCTCGAACTTCCGTATGCTTCGTCTAGTGTGTATGCACGTGATAGCGTCCATGTCACCTCCCGCCGACGGCCCTGATTGTCCCTACGTCTACCGCTTGAGAGTCGAGATCTTCAGCGGCACGTAGAGCCCGCAAAAGCCAAGGATGCTGGTCAGAAGCAGCAATATGGCCACGATTCCCACGACCACAGCTGCCGTGCCCGTCACGGAGTTGGCGATGACCAGAATCGCCAGGACCACACCAATGATGAACCTGATTAGCCGATCGAGAGCTCCCATGTTCTTCTGCATGGCGTACCTCCTTTCAGATTTTGCCCACTGGCGCAAGATAGATCACAAACTCGTCATTCCCGTCGAGGTGCAGCAGCCTGTCCATCAAGCCCTGATCGTACGCGGCCACCGCGCACGTTCCGGCGCCTATCGCCTCGCACGCGAGGTACAGGTTCTGGCACACGTGTCCGGCGTCGAGCGCTATCACCTTGTGCGCGGCAACGCTGTACCGCCACTCCATCCTGTAAGGAATGGCCGTCCAAATGAAAGTGACCGGCGCTGTGCCCACGAAGACCTGGTCGACCGCGGCCTTGGTTATCTTGCTTGAGATTCCGGCTTCCGTGAACTCCAGAACCAGCTTGTGCTCCACGGGCAGGTATCTGTAGACGCCTTCGTCCAACCCCGTCACGTTCAGCGCACAGAGATACGTCTCGATGGCGTGCCTGCAGCCGGCCGAAGGCACAGTCTTCCGCACGTTGCCGCTCTTAAGCCGCTCCCGCACCCCCTGGGTCGCCCACAGCAGAAAGGCGACCTCTTCCAGGCTGAGCGGTTTCTTCTTGAACAGCCGGTGGCTCCTCCTGTTCTCGATTGCGGACGTCAGGTCGACGCTGCCTATGGACTGCCATTCGCTCTTGGGCGGCAGGTCGACCAGCTTCGCGCCCGGGGCAAAGGGTTTCTCCACCGGCGGCATGGGCACACCCGTGTTCTGGTCCGTCTTGGTGAAGTCCACCACCAGGCGGACGGAGTCCTTGAGGAACTCGCGGTACTGCTCAATCGATTCATCGTTCATCGTCCGTCCCCGTTTTTTGCCACTCTGTGACCGCAGGCGGCGTGGCGGCGGGCTAACTTGCGCCCTTCACCAGCGCCGCGGCCGTCTCCTCGATCTCTTGCCACGCCCGCTCCACGTGCCGCGCCTCGGTGTCGGTCTGCCCGACGCAGAACCTCAGCGTGAACCTGCCGTTGAGGTTCGTGTGAGACATATAGAGTCTGCCGCCGTTGTTCAGCCGCTCCAGAAGCTCACGATTGAAGTCGTCCCCGCCGGTGTGCCTGAAGCACACGAGGTTCAACGGCGGCCGGGCCGCGAGTTCGAACCTCGGCGACTGCTCGACCCACCCGGCGAACCTCCTCGCAAGCTCGACGTGCTCCCTGACGCGGCGGCGCAGGCCCTCCACCCCGTAGTGCCGTATCACAAACCAGAGTTTCAGCGCCCGGAACCGCCTGCCCAGCTGAACGTGCCAGTCGCGATAGTCGATGACCGCGCCCGATTCGGTTGCCCTGTTGCGGAGGTACTCCGGCAGAACGCTCAGAGTCCTTATCAGGACGGCGCGATCGGACACGTAGAAACAGTCGCAGTCGAAATTAGTGAACATCCATTTGTGAGGGTTGAAACAGTAGCTGTCGGCGAATTCCAGGCCGTCGTGGATGTGGCGAAACTCCGGGCAGACTGCGGCGGTCCCGGACATGGCGGCGTCTACGTGCAGCCAAAGCCCCTCTCCGGAGCAGATGCGACCGACCTCCGCCACAGGGTCCACGGCGTTGGAGGAGGTGGTTCCGACAGTCGCGCACACGAAGGCCGGCACGAGACCCGCCTGCCTGTCCTTCCTGACCTGCGCCGCGAGTTCCGCCGGCCGGAGCGCAAGGTTCTCGTCCGTGCCGATGAGGCGCAGCTTTTCCCGACCGATTCCGACGATTCTCACCGCCTTCTCGACTGACGAATGGGCCTCGGCCGAGGCGTACGCTACCACCCGGCCGTCGCAGCCGAGCTCGTTCGTCCGGAAACCGGTGGCGCGTTCTCTCGCGGCAAGGAGCGCGCAGAGAGTGGCGCTGGAGGCGGTGTCCTGGATGACGCCGCCACCCGACCCGTCGGACTTGAACTTGGCCGGAAGCCCGAGCATGTCCACGAGCCAGTCCAGCACGTGCGTCTCGAGCTCCGTGCATGCCGGGCTCGTGGTCCACAGCATGCCCTGGACACCCAGGCCGGCTGACAGAAGCTCACCCAGTATGGCAGGGCCCGAGGCGTTGCATGGGAAGAAGGCGAAGAAGTTGGGCGACTGCCAGTGCGTGATCCCCGGCAGTATGAGCTCATCCATATCCCTCAGTATGGCCTCGAAGCTCTCTCCCTCCTCGGGCGCGTTGCGGGGCAGCTTCGAACGGACTTCGCCCGGTTTCGCCCTGGAAAGGACGGGCAAAGTCTCGACCTTCTCGTAGTAGTCGGCAATCCAATCCACGACGGCGCGCCCGTGCCGCCGGAACTCCTCCGGGTCCATGTGAGAGCCCCTCTACTTCGCGGCCCGGCGTTTGGCCTTCTTCCGCCTCGCTACGGGCCTCGGCCCCTTTCCGGGCTTCGCGGCCTTCGATTTGCCCTTGGCTTTCGCCCTGTTCTTCCGCTCCCAGTATGCCTCCCCCACTTTCTCCATCTTGTGCAGGCGCGTGTAGTAGTCCGGGATCTCCTTCAAGTGGGCGAGCGCGATCTTGCCCGTCATTATTATGTCGTTGTCGGTCACGTTCGTTTGTGAGTCCCTGGCGCCGTGTTCCAGCTCCACGTGCAGTCCCATCCTGAACTCCTCGAGCGGATACTTTTTCCAGCTCACACCGATGATGTCCCCTATCCGCTTTGCCTCGACGGGACTAAACCTGTCGTACTTCGCCATCTCCATCCTCCTTCCTGTTCACCCATCGCCCGGCCCCGCGGCGGCCTGACTCCCGCGCCGCACAGCAAGACCGGTCACCACGCCGTCCGAACTGAACGCTACTGCTTAATGCCAAAGAACGAGAAGAACGCGAACAGACCAAAAAGACCGAAGAGGCCCTGCATGTTGGGCAGCATGCCCAGCATGCCGAGGAACCCCAGGAAACCCAGGAAACCGAGCTTGTTCATTTTCGCGCCTCCCTCCTTGCCTGGATTGTGACCTCAAAGATACATTATATCACGTCCGAACGGACACGTTTTCTTGCGGGGTGGCTGCCGTGTCCCGCGCCCTCTCGACACGATTCCCGGGCCGATGTGTGGCGCCACAGCCGATGCGTGGCGGCTTTGACAGGCGCGCCGCTCCGAGGTAGAATGTGCGCGCGAATCCGGAAGGCGCAAACACTCTAAGCCCCGCGCTCACGCGGCGCGCGGCGTTCCAATCCCACGATCACATGGCAAATCGACTTGCGGAAGAGACCAGCTCCTACCTGCGCCAGCACGCCGACAATCCGGTCGACTGGTACGCGTGGGGTGAAGAGGCGCTTGGCGCGGCCCGGGCCGAGGACAAGCCCATCTTCCTGAGCGTGGGTTATTCCTCCTGCCACTGGTGCCACGTCATGGCCCACGAATCGTTCGAGGACGAGGCCACCGCGGCGATAATGAACGAACACTTCATCAACGTCAAGGTTGACCGGGAGGAACGGCCCGACCTGGACAGGATATACATGAGCGCAGTGACCGCGATGACCGGGAGCGGCGGCTGGCCCATGTCGGTGTTCTTAACGCCGGACGGATTCCCGTTCTTCGGCGGCACCTATTTCCCGCCGACGCCGCGCTTCGGAATGCCCTCTTTCTCCCGTGTCTTGTTGTCAGTAGCGGAGGCCTGGAAGAACCGCAGGCAAGACCTTCTGGATAACGCTGCGCACCTTACGGCGGCCCTGCAGACCGTGGACGAGCTCACGGCGGGCCATGCGGGGCCAGGCGCTCCGCGAGGAACAGGCCTCGACCGGACCACGCTGGACTCGGCGTTCAGGGCCCTCCTCGAGCGATTCGACTGGGCTCACGGCGGCTGGGGCGAGGCTCCGAAATTCCCGCAGCCGATGGCGCTGGAGTTCCTGATCAGGTATCACCTCACTACTTCGGACGACAGCGCCTGGCGCGCGGCCTCTGCGGCGCTGGAGGCCATGGCCAGGGGCGGCGTGTACGACCACCTGGGCGGAGGGTTCCACCGATACTCGGTGGATTCCGCGTGGCAAGTCCCGCATTTCGAGAAGATGCTCTACGACAACGCGCAGCTTGCGCGCGTCTACCTCCACGCGTGGCAGATGAAGCGGCAGCCGTTCCATCGCGAGGTTTGCGAAGAGGTGCTCGACTACGTGCTGCGAGAGATGACCGGCCCGCGCGGCGGGTTCTTCAGCACCCAGGACGCGGACAGCGAGGGAGAGGAAGGCAAATTCTACGTGTGGGCCGCGGGGAAGATACGTGCGGCGCTCGGAGGCGGCCCGGACCCGCGGCCCGAGGGGACGGCGCTCGGGGACACGCCGGAATCTGAGCTGGCGGGACCGGCGCCACGGTTCTTGTCCGCGTACGCGGTCACGGGCGAAGGAAACGTGCCGTCCAGCCCGGGAGAGCATTTCGAAGGAAAGAACATTCTGCGTTTCGAGGCCGAGCTCGCCGAGCGACCGTCGTTCGCCGCCGCGCGGAGGGCGCTCCTGGCAGCCAGGTCCGGACGCGTGCCGCCTGCCCGCGACGAGAAGATACTGACCTCCTGGAACGGGCTCATGCTCGCGGCGTTCGCCGAGGCAGGAGTCGCCCTGGACCGGCCGGACTATCTGGAGGCTGCGCGCGCAAACGCCGACTTCCTGCTGAGCGAGCTCAGGTCTCCCGCGGGCCGTCTTTATCACACCTGGGCCGGCACGGGCCCGAGGCTTAACGGCTACCTGGAGGACCATTCCCACCTGATGGAGGGCCTGCTGGCTCTGTACCAGGCGACCTTCGAAGAGCGCTGGTATCACGCCGCTGCCGAGCTGGCCGGCGTGATGCTGGCGCGCTTCCGCGCTCCCGGGGGATTCTTCGACACGAGCGACGACCACGAAACGCTGATAATGAGAACGAGGGAAGCACAGGACAACGCCGTGCCTTCGGGCAACGCGATGGCGGCGACGGCGCTGTTGAAGCTGGCAGGCCTGTCGGCCGACCCGCGGTACTCAGAGCTCGCGCTTTCGATGCTGGAATCCGTGCGGGAGACGGCGGCGCTGCATCCGCTCGCCTTCGGACAGTGGCTCGTCGCGCTTGACCAGGCTGCTTCGAGACCGCGGGACATCGCCATATTGGGAGACGTGAACGCGCCGGACACGAGGGCGCTCCTGGCAGTCTGCAGAAAGGGCTACCGGCCGCACCAGGTGATTGCAGTGGGTGCGGAAGAAGTGTCGGAGCCCGCGGGACTGTCGGAGCCGGCCGGAACGTCCGGAGCCGCCGTCCCGCTTCTCCGCGGCCGGACGCTGGTAGACGGCAGAGCGACCGCCTACGTCTGCCGCGACTCCACCTGCCGCCGGCCCGTGACCCAACCGTCCGAGCTGGAGGCCCTGCTCGACACAAGGCCTGACGAGCAATACCGTATGGAACCACTAAGTGGAGGCGGCGCAATATGAAATATGTGATCCTGGGTGCTCTTGTTGTTATCAGCACTGTGTCGTTGTGTTTCGGTTGTCAGCACACTATGGGTGACGCTCGCATCAGAGTCACCGTCATAGATGCTGGCACTGAGCTGCCAGTTGACAGCGTGCGTGTCTATTGCACTTACGTAGAGCCCGTCCCCTTCCATTCTTCCAGAGTTCGCCGTCTGGCAGGGCTGACTGACGAAAACGGGCAGTTCTCGACGCTGACTGCGCCTGATGCATTTGACATCATTGATGTGGAAAAGGAAGGATATCTGCCCGCCAGACAATCACTGCACGGCGGTGGCGAACTACTATTTCGTCTCGAGAGGATCATCCCCTGATGCCGCTGCAAGGCCCGGGTGTCTCCACACACGCTCCCGCTGGGATTAGCGGCACCGGCCATCCGCCGCTTTACACCGGGATTATCAAACTGTCCAGGTCGCGCGGATAGTAAGTCAGGATTTCAATCCCGTCTTCGGTCACGACGACTGTGTCCGAATGCCTGAACCCACCCATCTCCGGCGCGTACAGCCCGGGCTCAACTGTGAACACTGTTCCCGGCCTGATGGTCGTGTGGTCGCCCGCGTCCAGGAACGGGCCCTCGTGGTAGCGCAGGCCGATTGCGTGACCAGTGTGGTGCTTCCAGAAGCGCATCAGGCCGGGCTGCTCCGGTGAGGCCTTCGCTTTCTGGGCCACACGAGAAGCCGACGTCGGACGAGGGGCAGGCACTGCCCCGAACGACGCGTCGCTTTCCTCGTAGTATTTTCTCACTGCCCTGTCGACGTCGGCGCACTTCGCGCCCGGCCTGATGGCGTCAAACGCGACTTCCTGCGCCTTCTTCATGTGCTCAAACATCCTTCTCTGCCGGTCAGACGGCTTCCCGACGACCATCGTTCTCTCGAGCTCCGAGTTGTAGCCCCACACGGGGGCGCCGGCTCCGGTCACGAGCACGTCACCTTCCATGAACGTGATGTTGTTGGCCAGGGCGTGGGGGATGGCGGCGTTCCTGCCGATCTGCCCGCGATACCCGGCGCCGGCGAGGTCCGAGAAGATGCTCTGAGCCCGGTACAGGGGTCCCAGTGTGGCCAGCATAGTCAGGGTCGCCTCGTTGCTGGCTCGCTGGCTCACCTCCGTCTCTGACGCGCCCACCCGGGTGTACTTCTGAAGCAGCCAGTGAGCGAGGTTTCCCCACTTGACGCTTTCCCGGATCAAACTGATCTCGGCGGCGCTCTTTATCGTCATCATGTCTTCGACGAACTCCGTCACGCGGACGAAAGTGCCGCCTGTCAACTCGGTCAGAGTGGGCCCGCGGTAACCCAGGATCCAGGGATACCCGTCGTTGTCCGCCCCGATCTTGCCCTTGATGGCCATGTCTTCCAGGGTCTTCTTGAAGACCTTGTCCGGATGGCGGTCGTACGGATATTCCACGTAGTGGAAGACGCGCTGGAAGCCCGTCTCGGCCTTGGCGTGCTCGAGCTCCAGCCGCGGGACGAACATGGCCGTCTCACCCTTCGCGTTCATCACGAAGGCCATCGGCCTCTCAGTCGGGATGAAGGCGAAGCCGGTGAAGTAGAGGATGTAGTAGTTGTCGAACAGGACCACCCCGCCCAGCTTCTTCGACTTGACGTGGCCCAGAAGTCTCTCCCTGCGTGCCTCGAATTCCGCCTGAGTGATGTTGATTGATGTGATCATGTAGAACTCCTCTGTTGCGGCCGGATGGTCGCCGCCGGCGGTGTCAGCCCTGAGCGTTCAGGCGCCAGATCGATAAGTTCAGGAATGACGCGAACGTGACCCAGGCGAGGTACGGTACTAAGAGCGCTCCGGCCGGCACAGACACCCTCCAGAACGCTATCAGCGTGAGAACTATCACAAACCAGAGCGCGACTATGTCAACCAGGGCGAATCCGGGCCTGTGCAGGCCGAAGAACAAGTACGACCATAGCGCGTTCAGGACGAGCTGAACTATGAACAGCGTGAGCGGAGTCACCACCCGACTGGACTCTCCGTTCCTCCACACGAGCCAGGCTGCCACGCCCATCATGATGTACAGAACAGACCAGACAGGACCGAACACGGCGCCCGGCGGCGTCCACGATGGCTTCACGATCTGCTGGTACCATTCGCTCGGCGTGAAGCGCGAGCCCACGAAGCCCGCGGCGAAGCTCAGTGCCAGCCAACCTAACAGGGCAAGCACCGTGGTCTTCACTCCCATGTTACCTCCTTGTCAGACGGTCCGCTCCGAGGCGGCCGCGGCTGATGCGCCCCTCCCGGCTACGGCAACCCCTGGAAACCCAACACTCGCGCCAGCTCCGCGAAGTTGGGCATCAGGTCGCCCGCGGCATGTATCATAACGACCAGGAGCAGGTTCTTCGTCCTGGCCCAGACAAGGCCCAGAAAGAACCCCGTCACCGACAGCGTCGCAATCGAAAAACAGACGGCAGCCAGCAGCGAGGGCGGACCTCCGCCGGGCGTGATTGCCTCGGCTCCTCTCAAGTAGATTCCGGGAGCGTGCGCCAGGCCGAACACGAGAGAGGTGAGCACGACTCCGCTCAGCTCCGACCGGAAATACGCCGACAGCCTGGACTGCAGCAGGGCCCTGAAGAAGAACTCCTCCACCAGCCCGACCTCCAGCGCCAGCCACAGAAACACCACTGGCAGGCCGACTGCGAGCTGGGCAGCGGAGAATGCGCCGCGCCTCAGCGGCGCAGCCTGAGAGCCCAGGAAATACTGGAATAAGACAAGCACGAGCACCATCCCGGTCAGGACGGGCACGTGCGACTTCCACGCGGCGCGGTCGAATTGAAGGCCGTAATCCCTGCGCGAGTATTTGAAGGCGGCGCTGAAGACAACGGCGGGAACCAGCACGAAAAGGAGAAGCTTCCTGACTGCGCCGCCAGCCAGCCGCGCAGCATCGGACTGCCCCAACACGCGGCCGGTCAGCGCGTCCACGGCGCCGAATCCGAAGGTGAGGTAGGCGGCAACCCCCAGGACGCTGAGCAGGATGAGCAGCATCTCCAGCCCGCCGGGGTGGAGCGACAGCCGGAACGGTTTGGCCCGCCTGCACAGGACGTGGGCGAAAAGCGTCATTCCGAGCCCGAATATGCCCAGGATCAGCAGGATCTCTCCTAGCGGGAACTTCTCCACGGTCGCCAGGAGAGTCACGCTGAGGACGTAGACCGCGGCGTAGGCCACAAACACTCGGTTCTTGAGAAGCGACACCAGTCTCACCTCTTCACCGGGCAGAGCGGTCGCGCGGACTCGTCACGGGAACGGAACTAGTTCTCCGGGACCGGCTCCAGTTTCTCCACGCGGTACCGGATTATGGTCGCGTATTTCTCGGGGTCGCCCTTCGAGAACATGGTGGGCCCTTTCAAGTATTCCTCTTCGTGGAGGCCAATCACCCTGTAGCCGCCGGCGCTCACGAAATCCATGAGCTTCCGCACCGTGGGCTCCTCCCTGTCGTAGGGTCCGATGTGCAGTATCTCGACCACCTCTCCGTACTCCCACGTGTCCAGTCTTGCGGTGAGGCCCGTCTTGCTCTGGCCCTGTGGAATCGCAGCGACCGTTTCTGGCACCGGCATGGCGTAGTGCCCGACCCACTCTGTCTTGGGAATGTCAGGCGACACCGGCCATCTGCCTCGCGGCGCCGGGATGTTACGCCCCTTCGTCACGCCCTTCGTCCTGAGATAGGTCTTGAGGAGGAGACCGAACGCCTCCTTGCCGGCCACGTTGGGGTCACCCTTGGCCTCGACCACGATGACCTTCTGGTTTTCCATCGTGCGCATCTGCGGCTGCTTTAGCGACTCGTACTTCGAGACGTCGGGTCCTTTGGGCATCGATACCACGATGAACAACGCCACGATCACGACGACGGCGACGATGGAAAGAATGATGAGGAGCTTCCGCATGACCGATTCTCCTTCGGACGACCCGCGGCCGCACCCGGCCCGTTCGACCGCGCGCCGCGGAGGCGGCTCTAGTCCTTCAAGTAATACTCGACAGTCGATACGACCCTGACCGTCTTGCCCAGCTGGATGTTTTCCATGATTCCCGGCGCCCTGTCGCGCGGCAGTATCTCGAACGTGCCCTGGTACGCGCGCCGTATCTTACCCAGTTTGCTGCCGGAATCCTTTGCGAATTGCTCTCCGGCCTGCCGCGCGTTCTTGGTGGCCTCAGCGATCATCTCCGGCTTCAGGTCGTTCAGCCTCGTAAACACGTAGGTCGGCCCGGTGCCGTAGTCGCCCGTGGACATCACCACGCCCGCTTCCACCAGCTTTCCGACATCCTGACTCGCTTTCAGAATGAGGTTGGGGTCGCTGGTACGCACCATGAGTGTCTGCGTGATAATGAAACGATTCCCGGGCTGGCCGCTCCTGTATCGCTCCGCCTGCATGTCCACCACGGACATGTCCTGAAGCGCGACGCTGGCCGAGTCAACCCCGTGCTGTTTCAGAAAGTACATGACCGCTCTCTTGCTCTGCTCGATCCTGTACTGAGCGGTGCCCAGATTGTCGTCCCCCACGACGAACCTGATAGGCCACAACCCAATGTCCGCTTCCACGTCGCGCTCGGCCAGACCCTTCACGGTAACGTATCTGTCTACAGCGCGGCCCTTGAAGAAACCGTTCCCCACAAACCATCCCGCCAGTACGAGCGCGACCGACAGGACGATGAGTCCGAGATTGGTAAGACCGTTCTTCATGCAAAACCTCCGTCAGCTCAGGTGGAGTTGCGGCCGGGCCACGGCCCACCCGCGGCCGGTCACGGAGCGAGCGCCGCCGCTTCGACAACGGCGCCGGCGTCTAGCTCGCGTCGCCCGCGCGTCACCGGCGCCAAACTCGCGCCGACCGCATTCGGCACGGCTAGTCGGCGAACAGCAGGCCGCCCTCGCCGTACACTGCCACCGGATAGGACATTATGTCAAACGGGTCTCCGTTCCAGCACACGAACGATGCCCATCTTCCCTTGTCGAGAGTGCCCAGCATTTTGTCGATGCCGATGAGCTCGGCGTTCTTGCGCGAAACCAGCTCTATGCCCTGCTGCTTCGTGATGCCCGCGCGCAGGAACCAGCGCGTCTGCATCAACAGCATCTTTGACAACACAAACGGGTGATCGGTCATCAGCCCATACTCGACTCCCGAGTCCACCAGCAGCTTCGTGTTGCGCCAATTGTCGTGCTTCAGCTCCACCTTGTACGCGAACCCGTCCGTCGGGCCGTAGATGACAGGAATGCCCCGCCTCTTGAGCTCCCGGAATGTCTCAACACGGTGGACGTCGCCCGCGTGTTCTATCGTGATGCGGAGCTTGAAATCGTCCACCACGCGCAGCAGGGCGGCGATGTCGTCGATCTTGTGGACGTGGACGCGCAGCACCTGCTTCCCCTCCAGCACCTCGCGCAGCACTAGCTCCGCCGCCGTAAAAACAACCTCGTCCTTCGCGTTCTTGCCGGCGTCGCGTGTCTTCGACTCGCCGCCGCGGCGCCCGCCGCGCTCGGGACCGCTTCCAGCCTTCGCGAGCTTCTCCTTCCCCATCTTCTGAAGCACGTCGTGAAGCCGCGCGCGCAGGATGGCAACCGCCCCCATCCTTGTGGTGGGCCGTTCGCCCTTCCATCCGCGCGCACCAACCGACATCGGGTTGTAACCGAACGCGGCCTTCACCCCGGCCCTGGCGAACAGGGCGTCGTTCGTGTTCTTCGCGTAGTGTCTTATCACCGCTGACCGCCCGCCTATGATGTTGCCGCTGCCTGGCACAACGCACGAGTACAAGACCCCCATTTCGATCGCTTCGCCGAACGCCAGGTCGTCCATCTGTACTGAGTCGAGCGCGTCGGACAGGGCCAGAATGGCCTGCATCTCGTCGTTGCCCTCGCCCTCCGCCTCAGGCTCGGCCGTGCGGTACATGCCGATGTGACTGTGCGGGTCGATAAACGCAGGCGTCACGACGGGGAATTTGCCGGCGACCGTGCCCTTCCGAGTCTTTGACACTCCGGCGATTTCGCGGCCTTCGAACAGAAGATAGGCGTCGTCCACGACGGACGTGCCGGTGTAAAGCTTCTTCGCGTGAATGCACTTCATGCGCTGCTCCTTGTGTTGTGGTATGCGGCCAAATGCGCCGCTCGGTCAGTCCGGTTACGCCCCAACCGACCTGCTCCGTCTCTCCAGCAGAAGGACGTCCCTCCAGAGGCCGTCCATCTGCCCGATTCGTTCGCGCCTTCCCACTTCCCTGAACCCCAGCTTCGTGTGAAGCCGGACACTCGCCTGGTTCTCCGGAAACACGGCTGACTGCAGGGTCCAGATCCCCAGGCCCTCGGAAAGTGCTATTAGGCGACCCAGGAGCTGGCGGCCGACTCCCTTCCCTCTGAGCGCGGCGGTGACATAGACCGTAACCTCGGCTACGCCGGCGTAAACGCGCCTCCTCGAGGTCGGGCTGAGAGCGGCCCAACCCACGACCGCGGCGCCGACCCTCGCAACGAGGCGGCTACCGGGGATGTGACCGGCGTCCCACTCCTCCCACGACGGCACTTCAGTCTCGAACGTGGCTTGTCCGGTGCGGATCCCTTCCAGGTAGATGCGCCGCACGTCCTCCCAGTGGACGGCTGCCATCTGGTCGATGACGAGGTCGCTGCTCTGCTGCATCGCGCCCACCAGCCCCTCTCGGCCGGCCGCAACGGCCGATTCTGCGGCGCCGACGGTTGGGCGCCCTACACGCTTATGACTCTGTCTGAGCGCATCAGGACCGACACTATTTCCTGCATGTCGCTCACGCGCCCCACTCGTATTTTGTCGTTCAGCCCGTAGTAGCCCGCGCAGGTTCCGCAGACAATCAGGTCCACTCCCGCCGCCGCGAGCTCCGTCAGCGCGTCCAGGACAGAGGAACCTTCCGCAACCAACCTGACTCCGGAATTGTAGAAGACGATTGCGTCCGGCTTGTGGCGGTCGGCCCAGAGCTTTCTCAGGAACGAGCCCATGAGCTTATCGCCCAGGTCGTACGGCCCCGTCCCCAAAGTGGAACTGTTGATTATCACAGACTTTTTCACGGCGGCCTCCGCGTGAGGATGGAGGCTAGGCTACCACATCTCAGACCCCGCCTGCAAATGCGCGCCAGGAGTCGAGCTTCTGTGGTATTCTGGTCTCGAAGTCAGATTGCACGGACGCTTGATCGCTGGACGAAAGGTGGCGCCCTATGCTGGACGTGATTGGACTTTTCCTCTTCATGGCGGGGTTCGTCGTGGGACTGGGGGCCGTGACGGTGATCGACCTGCACGGCTTCCTAGCGAGAAAGTCACCGTACTGGACTGAAGCAACGACCAGAACTCACAAGGTCACCAAGCCGTTGATATGGCTCGGCATGTGTCTGGCCGCGGCAGGCGGCGTGCTCGTATATCGCAGGACAGGTTTCGGGGCAATCCAGCTCGCGCACTTCCTCATCGCTCTCGCCCTCATAGTGAACGGAGTCTTCCTGTCTTTCAGCGTCAGCCCGTTCATGCTCCAGAGAGAGCGCGAAGGAAAGGCGGCGGAGCTGCTCCCGGCCGAGTGGCAGAGGAGGATAGCGCTGAGCTTCGTGGTGTCTTTCGTGGGGTGGTGGTCCGCTCTCCTCTTGCTGGCGTTCTACCTGGTCAAATACTGAGTGCCTTACGGCAACGCGGCGACAGCCAGGTCGCGAATCGAGGTTGCGGGACAGCGTTAAGCATCATGTGAGCCCAAACACACAGGAGGTACCATGAACTGGACTGATCTGCTGAAAGCCGGGATCGAGGAGAATTACAATGCGGCAGAGGGGCTTCTCAACATGGTCGACGACAGCAAGCTCGACTGGAAGCCCTCCACCGGACAGAACTGGATGACGATGGGCCAGCTTCTGATGCACATCACGGGCTCCTGCGGCGCGTGCTGCAAGGGCTTCGTGACCGGCGACTGGGGATTCCCAGAGGGCGTCGACCCGAGCAGCGTCCCTTCCGACCAGATGCTGCCGCCGGCCGATAAACTTCCGGCCGTGAAGAGCGTGGCGGAGGCGAAAAAGCTGCTGGCGGATGACAAGAAGCTCGCCCTGGAGATGCTCGCCAAGGCCGGCGAGAAGGACCTCGACAGCCGGCTGGTGAAGGCGCCGTGGGATCAGACGTCGGCCCAGCTGGGCTGCCAGCTCTTGAGCATGATAGGGCACCTCACCCTGCACAAGTCCCAACTTTTCTACTACCTGAAGCTGCAGGGGAAGCCCGTCAACACCATGAGTCTGTTCGGCATGCAGATCTAGCGCTCGACTGAAACGCGTCAGGCGCCCGACACTCTTGCCGGGCGCCTGTTCATTTGCGGGTCGAATTGCCAATGCCCCGCGTCACTCTCCAAGCATCGCTGCTCAGCCTCGTCCCGCCTGCGCTTCACTCCCCCAGCGGGTTCACGCTCAGCACCTGTGCTTCCCTGTTCGTGTAGCCGAGCTCCTTCCAGCTGAACACTCCGTCCTGGCTGTGGCAATCGGCGCACACCAGTGCTCCTTCGCGCCGAATGGCATGGCTTATCTCCATGGACGCGTCCTGCGGGATCCAACGCGGGTCCACCTTCCTGAGAGCCAGCACGTCCTTGTACGCGCCCGTGTTCCATCCCGGCGCGTCCATGAAGGTCATGAACTTGTTCATTAGATACACGTCAAACATCCAGCCGTACATCATCTTCATCATGCTCTTCCGCGCCTCTTTCTGCGCGGCGGCGTTCGCGTCCCCTGTCGTGTAGTACGTCGGGAACTCGTACGGCAGGAACATGCCTCCGAACGCGGTCATGTTCTGGAGGTCGATGTGCTGCTTTCCGTTGTACAGCTTGATGGCGTACAGCTTGGACGGTTTCCTGCGGGAAATCGGGCGCATCACTTTCTCGTACCACGCAGCGTAGTCGAAATCCTTGTACTCAGGCCAGACGTGGGTCGGCTTGTAGAACCTGTAAAGGCCGGCGCCGTTCGGGTTGTCGCCGATGGCGTTCCCCAGAAAGGAGGCGTCTCCGTTCCACCACACATACACGATGGCCTTCCCGGGTTCCGTCTCCTTCAGCATGTCGTTGTATATGTAGATGCCCTTGTCCTCCTCGAACACTGGCGTCGAGAAGTCGCGCATCGTCACGTTGTCGGGATGCAGCGATGCAATGTGACACGTGACGCACGCCACCACGTCAGCGTGGTTGTTCAGGTACTCGGCGAACTCCTGCGTGTACTCGTACCGCGCAGCTGTAGAAGGACGCCCGGCAGCGGCACGGCCGGCCCCGGCCCTCGTCCCGGCGGCCACGGCGTCATCCGCCGAGGCCCCACCCGTGTGAGGCCTCGCCGAGTGACACTTCTCACACGTGACCTCGATGTCCGGGAGGTCGTTCGCCATGATCGTAGTGGTGTGAGTGCCTTTGGCGATGAGATGCCCTTCCGTCGTGTGACAGTCTATGCAGGCGATGCCGGCGGCGGCGTGCACGTCCCACGACGGCGAGTACGGCGTGCCCCGCTTGGAACCGGGGTGCTGCACCCTCGGCCGTTCCTTGCCCAGGTTGACGAAGCTCTGCATGAACGAGGGGTCGCGCTCGTCTACATAGATGTCGCCGCCCATGTTGTGCTGATGGCAGCGCAGGCAGTTCTGGGCGGTAGGCCTGACCACGGACATCGCTGCTCTAATCGAGCGGTCCTGTCCCCAGTGCAGCCTGCCGTTCCGGTCCGTGACGGCCTGCTTCCGGTTCATGTCGTAGGCGATTGCGTGGCAGATGAGACAGTCGATGGCCTCCTTCTCGACGCCAAGCGTCCGGTAGCCGGGCATTATCTCTCCGAGTGGCGCTTGGTACTGGCTGCCGATGTGGCACTGCCCGCACCCCTCCGAGTACGTGCGGCCGTCTTTCAACTCGATCAGCGCGACCCACGAGGTCATGGCGAAGGAACCAGGCTTCGGGCACGGCCTGTCTATCTTGCCCATCGGGAAGTTGTCGGCCAGGACGCCGTTGAACCCGTACACGTTCAGGTGCTCCTTCGTGAAGAAGCGGTAATGAGCGGACCCCAGCAAGTTGTCCATCAAGTCAACCTTCCTCACGCCGCGCGTGATCGGGTCCTTGACTGATATTTTGCGGTGGCATCTCAGGCACGTCTTCGGCCCTTCGTAAGACATGATTCCGGCCTTCTTGAAACGCTCGACGTGCGGAAAGTCCGTCCAGGACTGACTGGCGGGCATGCCGCCGGCCGGACCGGTCAGCTCAGTGAGATCCACGGCGATCGCATCGAACTGCTCGGCCGTCACGCGCTCAGCGGCGAACGCTACCTTCCCCGGCCTGCTGTCCGCGGGGAGCATCAGGTTTATGATGTGCGACCAGAGTACGTACGCAAGCACGACTGCGGCCGTTAGTACCGCCAAGATCACCCATTTCTTCAGTCTCATGTGTCCTCCTCCCCATTCATACTTGACCATCGATTATAGCCCGGGCCCTCCACCGCGGGAAGAGAATCTGTAACAAACTATTTATCAGACGATTACGGCCCTCCAGACGGGGCGCCGGGGTGCCTCGCTGCTCGACCCCGCGCGGGACTGGGGTGGCTGGCCGGTCGACCCCGGACCGGGATGGGGCGGCGCCCGGGGCTGGCTGGCGGCCGCCGGCCCGGCTTCGTCGGAGCCCGCCCGCCTCCAGGACCTCGTTTTCTTGCTCGTCCGGGGCAACCTTCTCCGGCCGGCCGGCATCATAAGAGCAGGAGGACAAATTCATGCTGACGGTGATCGAGACCGTAGTCATATTGATGATAGTGGGTTCTCTTTCCGGGCTTCAGAATGCCACGAGGCTGGCAACGAACGTCCTGATGAGCGATAATCAGGCTCGTCGTGCCGAGGAGCTGATCAGCATTATGACCCAGCCGCTTGATTATCTTGAACTGGCATGCCTCGTCGAAAAGGCCACGGACGGTGATGAGAGGGCTCTCGAGGCGCTCTATCATCGTTTCAAGACGCCCATCTTCAACCTGGCCCGGCGGTACACGGGCAGTCCCGCTGCAGCCGAGGACGTGCTCCAGGACGTATTCATCACGGCCTTCACTCACATTCGCGACGTGAGGGAGGCCGCCAGGTTCCCGGGCTGGCTGTTTCGCGTGGCCGTAAACACTAGTCTCGCCCACGTCAGAGCCGGCAAGGTCCGCGTACATGCCACTGTTCCCATCCAGGACGTCGAAGGTTCGCTTGCGGCACCCGGAGACGCGTGTGCAGCGGTTGACGCGCGCAGGCCGATCGAGCAGGCGATAAACGTTCTGCCGCCAAAGTTGAAGACCGTTTTCCTGTTGCACGACGTCGAGGGTTTCAAACACGAAGAGATAGCGGACATGCTCGGGTGCACGGTCGGGACGTCCAAGTCGAACCTGTTCAAGGCCAGGATGAAGCTCAGACAGCGCCTGACTGAGCGGCTCCCGGTTCCCGGAACAGTACCAGTACCGCCTTCGGAAGACGAGGAGACGCGATCATGAGATGCGGCCGCGCTAGAAGATACATCAGCGAGTACGTTGACGGTACGCTCGCTCCAGAGCGCCTGGACCAGCTGCACCGGCACACGGACAAGTGCGCAGAGTGCCGCCGGCTGCTCCATGACTTTCAGGCGATGGCGCGCGAGGCGAGGGGGCTCGAACGACTGACGCCGCCCGACCGCGTCTGGCTCAACATCAGGGCGGGCCTCCGGGACGCAAAGGCGCGTGAGACCGCTGCTTCCCGCGCCGCGAGGGCGCGCACTTCGGTCTTCAGGCCCGCATTCCCTCGGCCCAGTTTCGTTCCGGCGTTGGCGGCTGCCGCGGCCGTGATTCTGGTTGTTTCACTGGGAATCCTTTACCTCCAGCCGTGGCAGACCGCTACGTCGGCCGAGAAGGCTGCGCTAGACAGCTTGACTCTCACAAAGCTGGACGAGGCCGAGGAACACTACGAACAGGCCGTCATTGCGCTCAACGAGGCGCTGTCGGCCCAGAGAGGCAGCTTGGACCCCGAGGTCACCAGGGTGTTCGAGACGAATCTGGCTCTCGTGGACGCCTCAATCGAAGACTGCCAACGGGCAGTGCGCCGTAACCCGAGCGACCTGGAGGCGCAGTACGCCCTGCTGTCTTCATACAAGGAGAAAGTCCAGCTCATGACGGGGTTCATCTCCGTGCGGAGAGCGTCCGGACGGGATGACTCGCCGGCCGTGGGCTTGTAGAGCTGCGCAGAGATGACTGAACAAGACCACACACTTTCGAAACGAACGGACAAAAGGAGGAGCATCATGAGACACGTCGCAATCGCCTGCATATTGGCGCTCGTCGCCGTCATTCTATCTTACGCGCCGGCCGTCGCCGCGCGCGACGTCGAATACGAGGAGGGGTACTCAAGAGTGGAGCCGCTGACCGCGGACGGCAAGGTCTACCTCGGCAACATATCCGGAGACGTACGCATTCAGACCTGGAACCGTAACGAGGTCAAGATCGACGCGATGAAGCGCTCCACTGCAGGCACCACCGAGAAGGCGAAGGCGAACGCCGACAAGGTCAGGATCGAGGTTCGCCGCGAAGACGGGCGTCTCAAGATCGAGACCAAGTATCCCGAGGGCCGCATCGTGCTCAAGAAGTTCAACGTATCAGTTGACTACACCCTCACGGTGCCCATGAAGGCGAGCGTGACCGCCAACACTATCAGCGGTAGCGTGCACGCTAACGGCTTGGCCGGGCTGGCAAAGCTCACTTCCGTGAGCGGCGACGTCAACGCTCAGAACATGAAGAACGGCGGCGTGTTCACCACCGTCAGCGGTAGCATCGACCTCAAGGACATCACAGGTGACGTCGAGGCCGGCACCGTTTCAGGCAGCATCTCGCTCTGCTGCCTGACCGGGTCAGTGAAAGCGGAAACTGTCTCTGGCGACATCACTGCCACGAAGATGGCAGGCTCGAAGTCGGTCAGCATCAGCGTCCACAGCGGAGAACTCGAGTTCGTCGGCGGCGTCAGTCCTGGCGGCCGCTATACATTCGAGACCCACAGCGGGCCGATCTCGGTCACTCTCCCGGCAGACGCGGCGTTCGACTTCGAGTGTGAGAGCTTCAGCGGTCACATCGAGTCCGACTTCAAGATTGCTTCGGAGACATCCGGCAAGGCCAGACACCGCACTATGACATACAGCGCCATGCGCGGTACGGCGAACGGCGGCGGGGCGGACCTTACAATCAGCACGTTCAGCGGCCCGATAGAGTTGAGGAAGAGCGACTAGGCGGGAACGACTAACGCGAACTTGACGGCGGGCGACCTCGAAGACACGGGGTCGCCCGTTCTTCTCACCCGCGTTCGTCCGGGCCGCGTACCTCACCCCGCCGCGGCTGTATCCTACACTTCAAACCCGAAGCTGTACCTTCTGTCCGCCGTCCTCACGAGGGACCGCAGAATAAAGAAATCCAGAATCCCGAAAATCCCCGCAATCAAGACCCCGATTTCCCACGGGGCCAATCCTGCCATCATCAGCCCCACCGCGACAAGCACAATCACCGCGATCGTCAGGAAGTCCACACCCATGACGATGAGGACATTCATGTTGGACTTCATCGCCTGCTGAGGATGCGTCCAGTTGAGGAGGGGCCGGTGGACGTCCACCAGGACGCCCGCGCTTCCGAAGAACACCAGCGCGGCCAGGCCCATGGGAACAACGTACAGGAGCGCCCAGGGGCTCATGCGGAATATCGCCATGAGCAGGACCAGGTCCAGGAAGTACGCGCTGAGCGTGAACTGAAGCCCGAACAGCAGCTTCGCGACTGCCTGCGTCCCGCCCCTGACGGGCAGGGTCAGCGAGAGCCCGAACAGGCCGCCCTCTCTAGACACGCTGGAGGGATAGATGGAGGATATCCCGCAGAGCATCACCGCAACGCCGCCGCAGCACAGACTCCAGAAGTGACTCTCGAAAAGAGAAGCAGGCAGAGCGTCGAGAGGGCTTTCCGCGGACAGCCGGAAGACGACCAGCAGCATCGGAAACAGCACGACTTCGCTGAAGGACTGAAACAGGAACGTCGAGTTGGAGCGCAGTATCGCCCACTCCCGGGAGACGAGCGCGAGGATTCCCGGCCTCAGGCGGAGAATGCCAGAGCGCTCCATCAGCTGTGAGACGCCCCCTGCGGTACGCCGCGGCACGTCCGCGACCTGCGATTGGATAGTGAAGCCCTTGTAGAAGATGCGCTCGCCCAGCACTATCATCCCAAGACAGACGGCGCCGGCCACCACAAGCACCCCGAGAAGATGCAGGCCGGGCACGCTGCTGCCGGCGATGCTGGCGGCTATCAGCTTCGCGGGCGGCATCAGCTTTCCCAGAAGAGCGAACACTGTCCCCTTCTCCAGAAGCAACTCGGCCATCTTCCGCGGGTCACTGCCCACGACCACCCGCGGGAGAACGAGCTGAAACCCAACCAGCACTACCAGGAAGACGGAATTGCCCAGGACCTCGAGGAGTGTCCGGTATCGCGAGAAGCTGATCGCCCTATTGAGCACGAACACGAACATCACTGCGACTGCCGCAGGAATCACCGGCAGGAGGAAGAAGTTGAAGAGGCCGGACAGAGTCACGTACGCGGAGGGGCCCAGCCTGACTGAGTAGACGACCAGCGCCGGCAGAAAGCTCACGGCGCAGAAGATATAGCTGTACAGAAGCAGCACGACGAACTTCGCGCCGATGACTTCCCTCGCCGGGATCGGCAGCGGGATCAAGCCGGGGATGTCGGACGAGAAATAGAACACGGACATCACAACGGCTATGCCCAGAAACACCAGGACGAGCCAGGAGAACAGCGTGGCGACGAAGAACACCAGCTCCGGGGTCTCCGTCATTATCCCGAGCTCTAAAACGCCCGCGTACAGGCCGACGAGCATTGCGACGAAGGACAGACCCAGCACGCACAGGCCCGCGATGCCCAGCGGGACCATCCACGCCCGGCCCTTGCCGCCCGGACCCGACATCGCGAGACGCGAGAACGGGGTCGAGCTACGGACGGTCGTCAGTATCAGGGCCAAAAACCTGTTCCGCATGAGTGAGCTCCAGGAAGATCTGTTCCAGGGTCGCGTCCTGCTCGCCAAGCTGTTTCTTCAAGTCAGAAAACGGAGCGCATGCGACGAGCTCGCCCTTGCTGATGATGCCCACCACGTCACAGATTCGCTCCGCGACTTCCATCACGTGGGTGGAGAAGAACACGGTCTTACCCCGCGCGCAGTAGCCTCGCATGATCTCTTTCAGCTGGAACGCCGACAGGGGGTCCAGACCCGAGATGGGTTCGTCCATTATGAGCACGTCCGGTTCGTGGATTAGGGCCGCGATGACCGCCAGCTTCTGCCTCATTCCGTGGGAGTAAGAGGCCACGGCAGAACCGACGGCGTCCTCCAGCCCGAACTGTTTCAAGAGCGGCGGAATCACACGCTCGCGCGCCGCGACCGGCATGCGGAAAACGTCCGCGATGAACCTGAGATAGGCCATACCGGACAGGCGGTTGTAAAGCTGAGGCGAATCGGGCACAAAGCCGATGAGCCGCTTCACGGCCAGCGGGTCCTCGAGCGCGTCCCTGCCGCACACCGAGATCCCGCCGGAGTCCGGGTGCAGCAACCCCACTATCATCTTTATGGTAGTGGTCTTCCCGGCGCCGTTCGGCCCAAGGAAGCCGAACAGCTTCCCTGGCTCGACTGTCAGGGTCAGGTTCTTAACGGCCTGGACCGCGCCCTTGTTGTAGGACTTGCTGACGTTCGTGAGCTGGATCATGTAATGGTCTCTCCTCGCGGCCGGGGTCGCGAATCAGTCGGCCCCAGGCCGAAGCCGTGGCGCGCGTGGCCGGTGAATCAGTCGGCCGCAGGCCGGAACCGCCGCGCGGAATCAGGCGCCTCGTCGAATCCGGTAGCGCACTATCGGCCGTGTCGTGGACCGGCGCGCGACCTCTCTGAACCCGACGCTGCGGAACAGCGCCGCCGGACCCTGGTAGGCGAATATGTCGGGTGTGCGGCCGGCGGTAGGGTCCACCGCGTAACCTTCCACGATCTTCCCGCCGTGTTTCCTCACGTGCTCGACTGCCGCGCGCAGCAGGTGCTTGCCCGCGCCTTTGCCCCGGTGCGGCCTGGCCACGAAGAAGCACACTACCGACCAGACAGACGAGTCGTCCACCGGCTTGAGGACCCTCGAGGTCGCGAGACGCGGGAACTCCTCCCTGGGTGCGACGGCCACCCAGCCGACCGGTTGTTTGTCGTGATAAGCGATGAGACCGGGGACACGGCCCTCGC
>CAZMZP010000054.1:0-10502 GCA_964570935.1 uncultured bacterium | reverse complement strand
TACGTCCGACATAACCCTGAACGCCACCATCAACCCGGACTTCGGCCAGGTGGAGGCGGACGAGACTGTGCTGAACCTGTCCGCGTTCGAGACGTGGTATCCGGAAAAGCGGCCGTTTTTCCTGGAGGGGAACGAGATATTCTCGACCCCCTATTCGCTCTTCTATTCGAGGAGAATCGGCAGAGCGCCTTCGCTGTGGCCCGGCGACGTGGACTACTACCTGGAAAGGCCGGCAGCGACGACCATCCTCGGCGCGGCCAAGGTAAGCGGCAAGACCGCCCGAGGCACGTCTGTCGGATTCATCGAGGCCGTCACCCAGCGCGAGGAGGCCACTTACAGGGACCCGTTCGGCGTCAGGAAGACGTCGGTCATCGAACCCGAGGCCAACTACTTCGTCGCGCGCGTCAAGCAGGACGTAATGCAGAACTCCAGCGTCGGCGTGTTGGCGACCGCCGTGAACCAGAAGGACACGAACCCGGACTACACCGGCGGCGTCGACTGGGACCTGAGATTCCGCGGCGGCGACTATCATGTCTCCGGGCAGGCCGTGGCATCCAGGAACTGGCTGAAAGAGAGCGGATGGGGTGGCGCCGTCGGGTTTGACAAGTCCGGCGGACAGAACTTCCGCGCGTCGTTGAGTGCGCAGTACCTCGGCCACGGCCTTGACCTGAACCGCATCGGATATCTCCAACGCGACAATTACCAGGAGTACTGGGGATGGCTCCAGTACAGGACTACTAAGAAGTGGTGGATAGTCAAGAGGACCTGGAACAACTTCAACCTGGGATACGCGGACAACGCGGACGGAGTGGCACTCACCAGAGGGGGCAATTTCAACACGTCCATTCAGTTTGCGAACATGTGGCAACTGGACGGCGGCTCGTGGGTTGACTACGACGAACAGTATTCCGACTGGGAAACGAGGGGCGGGCCGCCATCGCCCACCCCCCTGGGTCAGAACTGGTGGGTTCACCTGAATACCGACCCGAGCAAGTGGCTCGTCCTCTCAGGCCAGGTGGGCGATGGGGACACCAGCGACGGGCACTACAAAGAGTACTCCATGGGAATCACGCTGCAGCCCAGGTCGAACGTCGAGTTCACGGCCGAGCCGAGCTACAGGGGCAGTTGGGACGTTTCCAGGTGGGTGACAACCATCCCGGACGCGGAGGGCAACAGCACCTACATCTTCGGCGAGCAGAAGCTGCACCGCCTCGACCTGACGATGCGCAGCACTGTGACATTCACGCGAAACCTGACGCTCCAGGTCTACGCACAGCCGTTCTTCGCCGCGGTGGATTACAGCAATTTCAAGAAGCTGGTGCCGCCCAGAAGTTACGAGTACGTCGACTCCTCGGTGTACAACGAGGACGACTGGCGGCCCGACTTCAACTGGACGTCTTTCAACTCGAACGTGATCCTGCGCTGGGAGTACAGGCCGGGAAGCGCGCTCTTCCTCGTCTGGACTCAGGCGCGCGAGGCCTTCAAGAGCGTCGGTGATTTCGACTTCGGCCGCGACTGGAACGGGCTGTACGACACGGCGCCGGGCAACACGGTCCTGGTCAAGGTCAGCTACTGGTGGAGCATATAGGGGGCCGGGGCCGGCGTGACCCGGGTCGGCGCACGGGAGGCGCCCCCGCGGCACCTACTCCTCTTTCACGTCGAACGCTTCGCCCTCGGTGTAGCCGTTCCCGAGGCACTTGCCCAGCCCGTAGTATCTCTGCTCTCCCGGCGCGTAAATGATTGGTTTGATTTTCTCCACTTCTGGAATGTTGTC
This sequence comes from uncultured bacterium, assembly GCA_964570935.1. GTDB lineage: Bacteria > Eisenbacteria > RBG-16-71-46 > JAFGJU01 > JAFGJU01 > JAFGJU01. The sequence continues at coordinate 8,728 of CAZMZP010000054.1, read as the reverse complement.
CGTGCCCACGAAACGCTCGTCCACCTTGACGTCCAGGATCTCGCCTATGAACTCCGTGTGCAGGCCGACACCCACCGTGCGTGAAAGCTTGCACTCCAGCACCAGCGGGAATTCCTCTCCGTAGGGCGCGTCCACGAGAGTGCTTTTCACCGGAGTGAACTTGATTGTCGCGAACTTGTCCATTGTCCTCCCGGACACCATCCCGCAGAAATCGGCCTCTCTGACCTGCGTCTCGGACGGAACGTTCACGGTGAACGCGCGGCGCGCCACTATGCTTCCGTGCGTGTAGGTCGCCTCCCGCAGAGACACCGCGACGCACGGCGGCTGCGAGCAGCATATGCCGCCCCAGGCCACCGTCGCGAGGTTCGGCCTACCGTCCTTGTCGTAAGTTCCCACCAGCAGAACAGGCGTCGGATACAGCAGCGTCTTCGCGCCCAGAGACTTCTTCATGTTGCTCCCTCCGATTCGAATGCCTGGCTTGCCTGCGTGACGGCCGTGCCTCGCCGCTCAAGGCCAACAGCCGCGTCCCTCCACGCCACTGGGGCGGCAGGGTTGCGAACTATGCTGCCGGCCGGAGTCTCGCCAGCCGCGCCCTCGCGTCCTCCACAGTCTTCATCCCGGGGTCCGCATCCTTCCAGATGCGCAGGAACTCTTCGTACTGACGGACGGCCTTCTTCGCGGCGCCGGATTGTTCGTAGGCAATCCCGAGATAGTAGTGCGCTTCCACGCCGGCGCTCATGGACCCGAAATCCTCGATAAAGTATCTGTTCACGCACGTTTCCAACTCCTTCACTGCCTCTGAGGCGCGTCCCGATGCGAGCAGGGCTCTTCCTGAAAGGAGCGGGATGAAGGGAGATCTGATGGCAGAATTGCCGTACTTGTCAATCAACTCCATGGCGTCAGAGAAGTGCTCAGACGACGCCCGATGGTTGCCCCTGTAGAACTCAATGGTACCGAGAGCGACTGTGTAGTGTATCTAGCGGATGACCTCATCCTTCTCACGGGCGGTGCGTTTGAGCTTCTGCGCCACTTCGGAGGCCTTCTTGAAATCACCCGCACGAGACAGAAAGTACACGTAGCTGACTGACTCGAACAGTCTCTCGTCGGGCCGGACTTTCACGGCCAGGGCCGCGCCCTTCTCGAACTCGGATAGCGCGGCCCGGGCTTCTCCCCGGTCCAGCAGCACGAGAGCCTTGCGGGTCTGCCCGCTCACGAGCCCCCGTTCGTATCCCTCCATTCTGTCGGAGGCGGCGGCCTCGTCCAGAATGCATAGAGCTTCGGTGAACTTGCCCTGACGGATTGCGATCTGAGCGAACGAAGCCCTGGCGTCCGACCGGGTGGGACGCTCGGGGAAAGACGCCAGGACTCTGTAGCAGCTGTCGGCCCGGGCAAACTGGTCCGTCATCGCGCAGGCCGCCGCCAGCTTGAAGAGACTGGGGCTGAAATCGGGCCTCACGTCCAGCGCTCTGCGGTAGCTCAGTATGGCGCCTTCGATGTCGCCGTTCTCCGCGAGCACGTCACCCTTACTGTCATGCGGGTTCGGCTCGTCCGGAGCCAGCGCGGCGTACTTGTCCAGCGCCCACATGGCTCTGTCCAGGTCTCCGAGCCGGCTGTAAGAGTAGGCAAGGGAGTTGTATGGCCCCTTGAACAGCGGGTCAATCTCGATCGTCTTGTTGAAGTAGCCGACTGCCTGGACGAGGTCGCCGATACCGTCAAAGTATGCCTGGCCGAGCATGAAGTAAGCCTGTTTCTCGTCCGGGTAGCGCTTCACGAGTGTTTTCAGCAGGGCGGCAGCCTGCTTGCAGTCTTGCCCGATGTAGGCATTGAGACTTGTGATGTACAGGCGTTCTTTGGGTGTGGCCCTAGCGGCCTGCTCGACGGCCTTGCCGATATGCTCCCTCTGCTTGCCCGACCCGGTCGCCCAAGAGGCGAGGGCGAGCCAATAATAACCCATGGCGAATGTGGAGTCGTACTGCACGGCCCTGATGAGACTCCGCTCCGCGGAGGTCCAGTCGAACTTCTGGTAGTAATCTACGCCCTCGAGATAGAAGCGGTATGCTTCCTGCGAGTGCGTGGTTACGTCCGCAATGACTGGACTGAGCTCACTCCTCGCGGCCGACGGAAGTGCGAGGTCGGTCTTGAGCTCCGCGGTGAGCCTGTCTATGAGCGGGAAGATCTCTTCTCCAGGGGCGCCCGCTATGTGCTGAGAGGCCTGAACCTGGCCGGTGGCCACGTCCACGAGCTGCGCAGTGAGCTCTATCCGGGGACTGACGCGCAGGATGCTCCCTGTCAGCATCCATTTGGCGCCCGCCTCCCTGGCCACCCTGGATGCGACGTCGGGGCCGAGCGATCTTTCACCTTCTCTCCCCAGACGTTTCAGAATGTCGTACAAATGCTGGCTCGATATGACTCTGACGTACTGCGACTCAGAGAGGTCGGTGATTATGAGGTTAGCGGCGATCTCGCCCAGCCTGTCCTTGTCCTCGGGGTCCGTGAGGTTGTCGAAGTACATGACCGCCAGAGTGCGCTCCTCCGCGACTGCCGGCGCCTGTTTTCCCCACTGCACCCTGATACCGACCGCGACGGCGATTATTACGACCAGGCTTGCGACAACCGGAACCCGGAGCCGGCGGACCAGCGCCCTGCTCGTTGTCGCACCGACAGGCGCCGCGGGAGTCGTCTTCTCGCTCGGAGCCGGCTTCTGGCCGGCGGCCGGACCCGCATCCGCGCCCAGCGTCGATTCCTGGCCCGACGGCGCCGCAGCAAACCGGGGCGAGGTCTTCCCCGACAGCCTCTGGCTCACGGACTTGAGATCATGAAGCATCTCCTCCATCTTCTGGTAACGCTTCGCCAGATCCTTCTCGAGCGCCTTCTTCACCACGGCGACGAGGTCGCCCGGGACCTCACTCCTGACGAAAGTGAGAGACTCCGGCGCCTCGTTCAGGATGGAGTAGAATATGGCGTGCTCGTAATCGCCCGCGAAGGGGCGCCGCCCCGCCAGCAGCTCGTAAAGCACGACACCCAACGACCACACGTCCGTGCGCTCGTCCGTTCCCTCGCCGCGTATCTGCTCGGGCGACATGTAGGCCGCCGTCCCGCCGGTGGTGGTCTGCGCCTCGGCGGACTCTTGCGCCTCGGCCAGCTTGGCGATCCCGAAATCCATTATCTTGGCCTGCCCGCGCGGGGTCACCATGATGTTCGTGTTCTTTATGTCCCTGTGAATGATTCCTTTTTCGTGCGCCTCCCTGAGTCCGTCCGCCGCCTGGATCGCGATGTCGACGGAATCTCCGATGCCAACAGGCCCTTCGGCCAGCATGTCCTTCAAGGTCTTGCCCTCGACGAAGGCCATGGCGATGAACGGGTGGCCCTGGGTTTCATTGATCTCGTGAACAGTGCAGATGTTGGGATGGTCGAGTCGCGAGGCGGCGCGGGCCTCCTTCAGCAGCCGGTCCATCGCCTCGGGGTCCCGGCTGAGCTCTAACGCCAGGAACTTGAGCGCGACGGTGCGCTTGAGCTTCGTGTCCTCCGCCTGGTAGACGACGCCCATCCCGCCTTCGCCCAGCTGCTTGATTATACGGTAGTGCGAAACGGTCTTGCCGATCATCAGGGGGCTCTCCCGGAACTGGCTTGTGGGGGATGGATTCGCGCCCATACACAGAAAGTGACTGCTACAGAATTGTACAGCGCGTCTCTGAGGATTTCAAGCGGTTCGCGACGCCGACAGGTGGCGGGCGACGACCGACGGAAGATATACCTGGAACCTCGTGCCCCTGCCGGGCTCGCTGTCCACGCTTATCCAGCCGCCGTGCTGCCTGATGATTCCGTAAGCGACGGACAACCCCAGTCCGGTTCCAGACTGCTTGGTCGTGAAGAAGGGCTCGAACATCTGCTCCAGGGTGTCCTTGTTCATTCCGACGCCCGTGTCGGCGATCGAAAGGCGCACAAACCTGCCTGGCCTCGCCTCCGGAACGCCCATGTACTGCTCAAGCTCAACCGTGACGTTCTCGGTCCTGACCGTCAGCCTGCCGCCGTCCGGCATGGCGTCGCGGGCGTTCACGACCATGTTCATCAGCACCTGTTCCAGTTGACTCTGGTCCGCCTTGACGGTCTCCAGGTCCGGCTCGAGCAGGAGCACCAGCTCAACTTTGTCTCCCGTCAATCGCCGGAACATATTCTCCAGGCCGCCGACGATGGAGTTCACGTCAAGCACCCGCGGCTTCAGCTCCTGACGCATGCCGAAGGCCAGTAGCTGTGTGACGAGCTGCCCGGCCCGCTCGGCGGTCGCCAGGATCTCTTGCGCGTCTTTCCGCCTCTGGTCGCCCTCGGGGAACTCCATTTCGAGCAGCTCTGCCGAATGGATGATGGTGGTAATCAGGTTCCTGAAGTCGTGGGCGACTCCACCCGCCAGTTTCCCCACCGCCTCCAACTTCTGCGAGTGCCGCAGCTGCTCCATGCTCCGCAGCAACGCCTCTTCCATGCGCTTTCGCGCCAGCAGGTTCTCCATGCAGAGTCTGAATCTCGCGGCCGGCAAGTAGTGGTCCGTGAGCTCTGCCGGCGCAATGTAGTAGAAGTTCTCGCACACCTCCGTGCCCACGATGACGAAGGGGTGGGTATGCATGATATCGAGAAGGAACTCGGGCGCGAAACGACTCCTGTCAAACTGGCAGACCATCAGTAGGTGATTCTTGTCGGCGGTCCGGTTGAGCGCCTGCTCGTAATCGATGACTCGTTCCGACCCGGCCAGCCCGGGCCGCAGCCAGGTCATCTCTCCGGTGAACCTGAGGCCCGCGAAACCCTCGGCCAGCGCGCGTTCCGCCTCGCGCGTCACCAAGGCCTCCATCGCGTCGGCGTCGAACGCCCCTCCCCTGACGTAGCTCGTCTCTGAACTCTCGAAGACCAGCTGCCCCCTGTCGAAGTAGGTGTCAGCGTCAACACGCTCGCTGCGCAGGTAGCTGACAATCGTCTCGGGAGTGTGGGCGTCGGAGACGTAGACCACTTTCTCGCCCCTCTCGAGTCCCTGGCGCACAAACTTAGTCATCACACTTCTGTGCTCAGGCTCGCTCTGGTAGAAGAAAGTGGCGTGGTCTCCGAGCCCCAGGTCGCCGATGGTTCGGACAGGATGAGGATTCATGGAGACTCCTCCTCTCCTTGGTCAGACCGTTTTTGGGGACACGCTGCCTGTCGTCTTGTTTATTATACGCCTTCTGGCTCGGCGCCGCCAGCCTGGCGCCGGAAGGATTCGGGCATCTCCATCTTCGCAGTGCCGGCGGTGCAGTACTCGATGCTCCGCATGACGCCGTGGAGACGATGATATGGCACCGCCACGAGCAGGTCTCCGGGCCCGTAGCCCTTGATGCGGCGGCTGGTGTAATCCATCAGACTGACGTTCAGCTCCCCGCTCATCAGCGGGTAGCCCACTACCTGATGGCACGTGGAACCGGACATGTCCAGCTTCGGGGGAATTCCCGTGTCGTACATGTCCAGCTGCACTATCCTGCAACCCTGCTCCGCGTCACAGATGAAAAGGACAACGTCCGGCCGTAGTTCCGCCTTGTCCATGGGCGCGAGCACGACGTGGTCAGCCAGGCCGAGGGGCGGCGGAGTGCTGAGTGACTGAATCCGTTGGAACGAACCGATGGAGCAGAACAGCTTCTCGCCGTTGACCAGGAACTCCTTCAGTCCCCTGGCCGCCTGGCCGGTCGGGGGTGGGCAAAGGCCCAGGTGCCAGCTACCGCCGTTGCAGGAGGACGTGGCGACCGTGAGGTCGATTACCTTGCCGTCCCTCGCTTTGATGAACGCGTCGCAGACTCTGAACTTCCCTTCTGCCGCGCCCATCGGCGGGTCGAGCGAATACGTGATGGCGACCGGGCTTCCCTTCAGGCCCAGGACCTTCTTGATGCGGACGGCGTACTCTGTCCATTCGGCTTTCATGTCTGCTGGTTTACCTTTCCCGATGGGGACATCTGTGGCCATTCAAGCCTAGCCACGATTCCGGGCCGTGTCAACGTTCAAAAGGCCCGGGCCGCTGCCCGCGCTGGGCCGCGACGCGCGGTGGTGGTCGGCGGGCTTCGACGTGCCGCGCGATGGTCGTCGGCGATCGTCGGTCGCACCGCGCACGGCTAGAGCCACCTGACGTTCGCGAAGAAACGCTGGGCAAGCAAGCCGGCGATTGGCGGGAAGAAGCAAGTCGTGGCCAGGCGTATGGCAGTGAACCGCCAGCCCAGAAGACCCACCTCCATCGGAAGCCTGGACACGGCCCAGAGCGACCAGCCGGTCAGAAAAGCCACCATCGTGCCGATGCTCGCGCCAGACTGCATGAGCCCGGCCACAATGGGCAGGTTCACGTACGGGCCACCCGGCGAGAACCCGCCCGCGACGGTGCCGATGAGTATGCCGCGCATCCCGGATTCCGTGCCGACCCACCTCGCCAGGAGCTCCTTCGGCACCAGCACCTGTATCATTCCGGCCACTACGAGGGCGAAAACGAGCAGGGGCAGCATCTGCGCCAGGAGGCTGACCGCGAACTTGAGGCCCTGGATTTCACAGCCGCCGCCTCTCTGTCGGCCTATTACGACCAGGATTACGGCGAGAGCCGCCATGATTATCGTCGGAACAAGCATGTTCGAATTCCTCCGCCTCTCGGGCGTGTTGGGGCGCTGTCCCGCAGCGGCGCGTGGACTTTTCCCCGCGCTCGGAACCCGGCCCTGCTCGAAATTGTGTTCATTGTCAGTGTTCGTGACCATAGGTGCATAAAGTCTACAGTGTTTGGAACCTCTTGACCAGCCTGAGTGTAAGCATGGTATAATAAGCGTTTGTGCTAACACGGTCATTGATGGTTCTCCGCAACACCCGCGGGACGGTTTCCCGCACAATCGGAGGTAGAATGAAGAAGTGCGCTTGGATCCTAACGCTCGTAATGGTGTCTGTCCTCGTTTGCAGCAGCATGGCTCTTGCGCAGGAGAAAGCCACCGCGGCCAAGAAGGCCGAAAAGGCCGAGAAACAGATTGTCATCAAGCTGCCCGAGGGCGCCGGCGAGATGATGCCCGGATGCCAGATGATGGGATCGATGGGTCAGATGGGACAGATGGGCCAGTCGCCCGCATGCATGATGATGGGATCGATGGCCGGGTGCGGCATGGGCCGGATGCAGAGCGGTGGAATGGGCTGCTGCGGGATGGGATGCTGCGCGATGGGCGGCCGCGGCGCCGGGATGGCCGGGTGCGGCATGCCCGGAGCGGGCGCCAAGATGATGTGGACTCAGAAGGCCGCCGGACCCGGCTGCGGGATGGGATCGATGGGAGCCGGCGCCGGGATGGGCCGCGGAATGATGTGCGGTCCGATGGGCCAGGGCATGGGTGGCGGGATGTGCAAGCACGGCTGCGCCGGCTGCTATCTCAAGTGCGCCGACGCGCTCGAGCTCTCCAAGAAGCAGATGGGCGATCTCAAGGCGATCTGCTCCGCGGCCAAGAAGGCAATGATCCGCAAGCAGGCCGACATCAAGGTGGCCCAGGCCGAGCTGAACGAGATAATGAACGAGGACGTGCTGGACTTCGCCAAGGCCAAGGCCAAGATCTCCGAGATCGCAAACCTCAAGGCCGGCATCCAGACCGACCGCCTGGCCAACATCCAGAAGGCGCAGAAGATCCTGACCGCAGAGCAGCTGAGGCAGTGCAAGGCCATGTGCGCGGGCTCCTGCGGCGCGGCGGGCCAGCAGGCCAGGAAGTGCATAACCATCATGAAGGGCGCCGGCGGCATGGACATGGGTGACGACGAGGAGGACATCGAGATGGAGGTGGAGGAAGAGGGAGAAGACAACTAGACGCCTGACGCTAGCGAGTGAAGACAAAGGGGCGAACGCCGCAGCGGCGCTCGCCCCTTTTTGTAGCCCTTCGTGTCAGCCGCAGCAGGGAGGGTTCTGCGGCTTGGCAGGCTTGGCGCCGCGCCGGGCGCCAGAGCCGCAGCAGGACGGCTGCGACTGCGCGGTCTTCGGGTCGCTAACAGTCGCCGCGTTGCGTGCGTCACCGGTCCCGCAGCAGGACGACGCCTGCGCTTCCGGCTGCTCCTGGCCGCAAGGGTCTCTGGGACCACAGCACGCCTCCTTCTGCCCGGTCAGGGCGGCCATTATCATGGCCGCAGCGCAGCCCACTCCTCTGTCCACGGTGACGGCGCCGGTCGGACAGTTCTTCTGACACGCGCCACACTCCATGCAGGCCTCCGCGTTGACGAGCTCGGCGGCGTCCCCGCCGGAAGCGAACACGCCGTGCGGGCAGACAGTGCTGCACATCCCGCAGTTGCTGCACAACTCGCGGTTGTACTGAAGCGTGTTGGTTGCGTAAAGGTTCACCATGGCCCATCACCGTCCTGATTGTTCGTCATCTATTCTAGCTCTTCACGACTGCCAGTACAATGCCCAGCGCGATTCCGATGCCCAGCATCCAGGCCATCACCGGAATGTACTTGTAGATTTCCTTTCGGACCCCTGTCTGGGAAGTGAACGTCGTGGAGCCAGTGAAATTGAGCGTCAAGTAGGCCGTCACCGGAGGCATGCAGAGCAGATACACAAGCCCCTGGGCGACACACCACCAGGCCGGCTGCGCGACCGAGGTTCCGGAACCCACGGCGGCCTTGGCGCCGGCGGCCACTGCGAACGGCAGGGCCGCGACGGCCCCAAGGACCAGCCCCTTCGTGCTGAAGTTGGGCGTCGGAATCCACGGGAGCAGCATCGGAA
>CAZMZP010000053.1:0-20374 GCA_964570935.1 uncultured bacterium | reverse complement strand
AGGAAGACTACGCGGAAGAGAACGACAAAGACGGCCCGGCCGGCGGCGAAGAAGGCAAACACCAAGACAGTCAAGAGGACAACCAGGAAACGTGCCAAACCGGCGGCCAAGAAGCTCACTCCGCCCGGGCTCAAGCACCCGGTCCGGCGCAAACTGGCCGTCGTCGCGATCGGCGGCAATTCGCTCATCAAGGACGCGTCGCACCAGTCGGTGGAGGACCAGGAGGACGCCCTGCGGGAGACGGCGCATCACATAGCCGACATGATCGAGCAGGGCTGGGACGTGGCCATCGGCCACGGCAACGGACCCCAGGTCGGGTTCATCCTCCGCCGTTCCGAGATAGCCGCCAAGACCGAGGGCATGCACGAGGTGCCGCTGGACGTGTGCGGCGCGGACACGCAGGGCGCGATCGGCTACGAGCTGCAGCAGGCCCTGCAGAACGAGATGCATCATCGCCGCATCGACAAGCGCTGCGCGACAGTCATCACACAAGTGCTGGTCGAGAAGAACGACCCTGCCTTCAAGAATCCCTCCAAGCCCATAGGCGGGTTCATGGACAAGGCTGAGGCCGTGCGCCGCAGGAACGAGATGGGCTGGAGCGTGGTCGAGGACGCCGGTCGTGGCTGGCGCCGGGTCGTTGCCTCTCCGCTGCCCAAGGAGATCGTGGAGCTGGAGACCGTGCGGGTCGTGCTCAAGCAGGGCATCGTGGTCATCACGGTCGGAGGCGGCGGCATCCCGGTCGTCGACGTGGGCGGCGGCGAGTATCGCGGAACCGCGGCCGTCATAGACAAGGATTTCGCGTCGAGCCTGCTCGCGCGCGAGGTCAAGGCGGACCTGTTCTTGATAGCGACCGCGATCGAGAAGGTGGCCGTCAACTTCGGCAAGCCGAACCAGCGGTGGATAGACAGGATGACGCTGGCTGAAGCCAAGCGGTACCTGGCCGAGGGCACGCACTTCGCCAAGGGCTCCATGGCGCCCAAGATAGAGGCGATCATCTTGTATCTGGAAGCCGGCGGGAAACACGCCATCATCACAAACCCGGAGAACATAGGGCGCGCGCTGCGCGGCGAGACCGGAACGCACATATTCCGCAAGTGAGCGGGTGAACGGACGGCCGGATGGACAACCGGGCCCACGGCCCGGCTGGCAACCGGGCGGACAACCGGACGGCAGGATGGACCATCATTTCAAATGCACGCTTTGCGGCGCCGAGTACGACCGCCTGTCGGTCCGCTACGTCTGCCCAAAGCACGGCGACGCAGGCATCCTGGACACGATTCCTGATTACCCGGCCATCGCGAAAGAGACTACCCCGGCGAAAATCTCCGATTCGCGCGACTATTCCATCTGGCGGTACGCGCCTCTTCTGCCGGTTGACGATCCGCTGAAGTCAGCGCCGCCGCTTCAAGTCGGATGGACGCCGCTGTATCGCTCTACAACTCTGGGCGCTGGACTCGGCCTCGGGAGGCTCTATTTCAAGGACGACGGACGCAACCCGACGGCCTCTTTGAAGGACCGGGCGAGCGCGGTCGTCGTGGCCAGGGCGCGAGAGCTGGGCGTCGGGGTCATCACTACCGCCAGCACCGGCAACGCCGGCGCTGCGCTGGCGGGCCTGGCCGCCGCGGCGAAGATGCCGGCCGCGATTTTCGTCCCCGAGACCGCGCCTCAGGCCAAGATCGCGCAGCTCCTCGTGTTCGGCGCGCGGGTGATCCTCGTCAAAGGCACCTACGACCAGGCGTTCGACCTGTGCCTGGAGGTGACAAAATCATTTGGATGGTACTGCCGCAGCACCGCGTACAACCCGTACACAGTCGAAGGCAAGAAGACGGCCGCGTTCGAGGTCTGCGAGCAGCTGGCTCAGACGAGCGGTGAGTCCGGAAGGGGAGCGGGCGCCGCGTCCGGAGCTGGCGCATCGCCCCGACTGGGACCCGGCGCGGGCTGGACCGCCCCCGACCGCATTTTCGTGTCCGTGGGGGATGGGAACATCATCAGCGGGTTGTGGAAGGGACTCCGCGACCTGGCCGCCCTCGGTTGGATCGACAGGATGCCCAGGCTGATGGGCGTTCAGGCCGATGGCTCGGCAGCCTGCTACAACGCCTGGAAGGCCGGTACCGAGAAGATCACGCCCGTGAGCGCGCGGACAGTGGCCGATTCCATCAGCGCCGACCTGCCGCGAGACGGCGTGCGCGCTGTGCGCGCGGTGCGGGAGACGGGCGGCGCGTTTCTCACGGTGAGCGACGACGACATCCTTGCCGCCATCCCAGAGCTCGCCCGCGGCGAGGGGATTTTCTCCGAACCGGCAGCCTCGGCGGCGTACGCGGGGCTCAAGAAGGCGGTCAAACTTGGCCTCGTCAAACCGGAAGAAACAGTTGTGTGCCTGCTGACCGGCAGCGGGCTCAAGGACATCGCCAGCGCGATGAAGACAGCCGGAACCGCCACCGTAATCGAGCCGACGCTGGAAGCTGTCAAGAGACTGCACCTGGAATAGGATCAAGGAGTGTTAGATGCCTAAGCTGATTCTCGGCCCCACGTTTGAAGAGATGCTCCATCCGGTCAAGATCGCGCCGGACATACGAAGGCGCGCGCTCGAAGCAAGGACCAAGGACCCGCTGGACCCCATCAACCTGTTCAACATCACGTGGCGCGACGGCAACGGCGACATCTACTACCACGTCATTCCGAAACAGCTGACCGGCGTGGACGCGAACGTCGTTGTGCTTTACAGCAGGGACTTCCCGACCGGCTCGCACAAGGTGGGCGCGGCTTACTCGGTTTTGATCGAGAAGCAGTTGTTCGGCGAAGTGGACCCCAGCACGCACACGCTGGTGTGGCCCTCGACCGGCAACTACGGCATAGGCGGCGCGTACGTCGGCTGTCGAATGAACTTCGACAGCATCGTTGTCCTGCCCGAGGGAATGAGCAAGGAACGTTTCAAGCAGATAGAATCGTATGGCGCTCGCATCATCAAGACGCCCGGGTCGGAGTCGAACGTAAAGGAGATCTACGACGAGACTCATCGCCTCCGCCAAGACCCGAAGGTCCGGATCCTGAATCAGTTCGAGGTGATGGGAAACTATCGCTTCCACTACCACGTCACCGGAAACACGCTTGTGGAGCTCGCAGACGTGCTCAAGCGCCGGGGCGTCGGCGATGGAAGGATCGCCGCGTACTGCTCCGCGATGGGGAGCTCCGGCACGATCGCTGCGGGTGACCGCCTCAAGCAGGTGTGGGGCGACCACAAGATCGTCGGGCTCGAGCCGATTCAATGCTCCACTCTGTACAACAACGGTTACGGGTCGCACGACATCCAGGGCATCGGCGACAAGCACGTGACGTGGGTCCACAACGTGATGAACATGGACGCGATCATGTGCCTGGACGACATCGAGTGCAAGAAGGGCCTGCAGCTGCTGACGGAAGAGGCGGGCTGGAACACGCTCGTCAAGCGCTTCGGCGTGCCCGAGGCGTCGGTCAAGACCATGGCGACGATCTTCGGTATCAGCGGCGTGTGCAACGTCCTTGGAGCGATAAAGACGGCCAAGTTCTACGGGTTCGGCGGCAAGGACGTCATAGTCACCATCTGCACGGACGCCATAGACCGCTACCATTCGGTCATGGAAGACATGACCGGGAGGTTCGGCAAGATGGACGAGGCCGAGGCGACGGCGCGCGCGCACATCTTCCATGACAAGAGCACGGACTGGGTCCACGAAGGCACGACCGAAATGCGCCGCCAGTGGCATAATTTGAAGTACTACACCTGGGTCGAGCAGCAGGGTAAGACGGTGGAAGAGCTGGACGCTCAGAGAAGCCAGGAATGGTGGGTCAGGGAACAGCAACTGATCGGTGATATTGACTTGAAACTCAAGGCGGTTCGCGGGTAACTTGCCGATGACGGGCCGCGCGGGGGCCGTGAATGTTGCGAGTCTGGGCAATCGTGCTTGCCGCGGGGGAGGGCAAGCGCGCCGGTGGGGTCAAGGCCCTGCTGAAGCTCGGCGGCCGGACCTTCCTGGAAGCGGTGGTCACTGCAGTCCACGAGGCCGGCTGTGAGCCTGTGATAGTGGTGGGAGGAGCGGAGGGGTCGCGAGTCGAGGCCGAGGCGTCCCGCCTGGGCGCGGGCTTCGTTCTGAACGAGCACTGGCGAAGCGGCCAGTTCTCGTCACTCAAGGCCGGAGCGATGAAGGCCCGGGAGGTGGAGGCGGCGAAGGCGGTGGCTCTCGCGGTGGCCAGTGCGCAGTCACCGGGGCCGGCTAACGCGCGAACAGTCGCGGCGGCGAGTGCGAATGCCCCGAGGCCTGCGGCCCTCGTGGCGCTGGTGGACCACCCCTGGGTGCGCCCCGAGACCTACCGGACCCTGCTGGAGGCGTTCCGCGAGTCGCCCGGCAGAATCGTGATTGCTGTCTGCGAGGACAGGCAAACGCGCAGGGTAAGGCGCGGCCATCCCGTGGTCATTCCGACGGACATACTGACGGAGGTCATCGCGGCGCCCGACGGCACGACCCTGCGGGACATAATCCGCGGCCACGCCGACCTGGTTCTCGAGGTGCGGGTCGACGACCCTGGAGTGCTGAAGAACATAAACACAGCGGCCGACTTGAGGGACGTCGAGGGCCCTGGGTCTTGTAACGGCGAGACGGTGCACTGATGGCAGTAGTAGGCAAGAGAGCCAGAAGAAACGAGGCGGTCGACCGCGTGACAGGCGCGGGGCTCTTCGCGGACGACCTCTCGTACACGGGGATGCTGCACGCGGCCGTCGTGCGTTCGCCCGTGGCCAGAGGCCGCATAAAGTCCGTGGACACCCGGACCTGTCTCAAAACCCCGGGTGTCGTTGCGATTTTCACGGCGGCTGACATTCCGGGCAGGAACTACATACCCATTGTGTTCGACGACCAGCCGTTTCTGGCCGAGAAGCTCGTCAACTACGTCGGCGAGCCGGTGGCGGTCGTCGTGGCTGAAGACAGGCTCACGGCACGGGCAGCCGCTAAGAGCGTAAAGCTGGACATACACGAACTCGAACCCCTTCTTGACCCGCTCAAGGCCAGGAGCCATCCCCGCATCCGCGTCTACGGCCAGGACAACGTCGTTAAGCAAATGCACGTCAGACGCGGCGACACGGAGTCCGCGTTCCGTAAATGCGACGTGATTGTGGAAGACGAATACCGCACGGCCCACCAGGAACACGCCTACATAGAGCCGCAGGCCATGATCGCGGTGCCGCTGGCGGACGGTACCATCGAGGTCCGCGGTTCCATGCAGTGCCCGTTCTACGTGAGAAAGGGCGTCGTGACGGTGCTCGGACTGCCCGAGAGCAGGGTCTGGGCCATCCAGACTGCCACCGGCGGCGCCTTCGGTGGCAAGGAAGACGTGCCGTCACTGCTGGCCTGCCAGGTGGCGCTGCCGGCCTGGAAGCTGAAGCGGCCAGTCAAGATCGTGTACGACCGCACTGAAGACATCGTGGCCACCTCCAAGCGGCACCCGGGATGGGTGCGCTACAAATCCGGAGCAACCAGGGACGGGATACTGAGGGCCGTCGAGGCGGAGTACATCATAGATGCCGGAGCTTACTCTACGCTTTCTCCGGCCGTTCTCTTCCGCGGCACCGCGCATGCCGCGGGGCCTTACCGCTGCGAGAACGTGAAAGTGGACAGCTACGCCGTGGCCACAAACAAGGTGCCCTCGGGCGCCTTTCGCGGGTTCGGCTCACCGCAGATACTTTTCGCCGGGGAATCCCAGATGGACGAGCTCGCGCGAAAGCTCGGTCTCGACCCCGCCGAATTCCGGCGCCGCAACCTGCTCAAGCAGGGTGACGAGACCTCGTCTGGACAGACGCTGACCGCTAGTGTGGGCGCGCACGAGACTCTCGAACGCGTTGTGAAGGCGTCGGGCTGGCCGGGGGTGACGAGCGACAGGGCAGGCAAGGCCGCGAGGGAGGACGGCATCGGATACGGGTTCTCGACGATCTTCTACGGAGTGGGCCTGGGCGCCGCGGGCAAGCATCTGGCGCGCACCGGGGCCCGCATAATCCTGCACGATGACGGGTCGGTGCTCTTCTCAGTGGGGACCACGGAGCTGGGCCAGGGAATGACGACTGTGCTCTCCCAGATCGTGGCGGACGGGTTGGGGGCGCCGCTGGAGTGGATTCGGATGACCCCGCCGGACACGAGCCGCGTGCCCGACTCGGGACCGACGGTAGCTTCGAGGTCCACCACCATGTCGGGGAACGCGCTCATGGACGCCTGCCGGAAGATCAGAGGCGTCCTGCTGGACGAGGCGTCCGTCGAGTTGGGTGTCCCAGTCGGTGAAATAACAATAGACGAAGGTGTTGTAAAATCAGGCGATAAGAGCGTTCTTCTAAAGAAGATTGTCAAGTCGTGCGCCGCGAAAAGGCGGCCCCTCTCCGCCGAGGGTTGGCACGTTTCCCCTCCCACGAGTTGGGACGACGCGACCGGACAGGGGAATGCCTACGTCACCTATGCCTGGGCTACCAACCTGGCCAAGGTGAAGGTGGACCGGGAAACCGGCGAAGTGAAGGTCCTCAAGATATGGTCCGCGCACGACGTCGGCAAGGCCATCAACCCTGCGCTGGCCGAGGGCCAGATAGAGGGCGGAGTGGTGCAGGGAATGGGCTACGCTTTGACCGAGGAGATGCTGATGGATTCGGCCGGGAGGTTTTTGAACACCGACCTGGCCACCTACGTAATACCCACCGCCGCAGATCAGCCCGAGATAGAGGCGATTCTGGTCGAACACCCGTATCCGGACGGGCCGTTCGGCGCGAAGGGTTTCGCCGAGCAGCCCTTGATGGGGATTGCGCCGGCGATCGCGAACGCCGTGCGTGACGCCGTTGGCGTGCGCGTCAGGGAGCTGCCGCTGACGCCGGAAAGAGTGTGGAAGGCGCTGAAGCGTGGAAGCGCTGAAGTCACGAAGGGCACTGAGCGATGAAGCTCAAGTTCAAACTCAACGGAAAGCCGGTGGAGCTGGAGGTGACGGGAGGCGAGCGCGTCCTGGACCTGCTGCGGGAACGGCTCAACCTGCTCGGCACCAAGGAAGGATGCGGAAAGGGGGAGTGCGGCTCCTGCACAGTTCTTTTGGACGACGCCCCCGTCTGCTCGTGCCTGCTCCTCGCGTCACAGCTGGCGGGCAGAGAGCTCGTCACTATCGAAGGGCTGGCGCCCGGTGGGAAGCTCCATCCGGTGCAGGAAGCGTTCGCGGAGGTGGGTGCGGTGCAGTGCGGCTTCTGCACTCCGGGGGCGGTGCTCTCGGCCGTGGCGCTCCTCCAGAGGCGGCCCGACCCTTCGAGAGCTGAGATAAGAAGCGCGTTGTCCGGGAATTTGTGCCGCTGTACCGGCTACGAGAAGATAGTCACCGCGGTCGAGCTGGCCGCGAAGAACATGGCCGGAGCCGGCGGGAAGCGGCCTCGCGCGAACGTGCGGCGCGGCCGTGGCGCGAGCCCGTCGCGCCTGACGAATGGCGGCCGTCCTCGCGGGACAGGCCCAGCGCGGCACCGTAAGAGCAGTCCCGCGCGCCCGCGGCGGAGAACAGCTGGATGAGAACTGCCGAGACCATCAACCCCGTGACGCTCAAGGACGCCCTGCAGTCCAAGGCGATGAAGGGTGTCGTGTGCGTGGCCGGCGGGACGGACGCACTGGTCAAGCTGCACGACGTCATCGACAGGCCGTGGCCGCGGCTGCTGGTCCTGGACGGCGTCGACTCGCTCCGCGGGATTTCAGCCGGAAAGACGCTGAAGCTGGGGCCTCTCGTCACGTTTGCCGAGATAGCGGAGTCTTCGGCGCTGAAACGGCTCGCGCCTCAGCTGGTGGAGGCAGCCGGCCTCGCCAGCTCACCACCCATAAGGAACCGCGCGACGGTCGGCGGGAACCTGGCGAACGGCTCTCCGTCCGGCGACCTGATACCGCCCCTGTACGTCCTGGGAGCCGTGCTGGAGCTTTCGTCCGTGAGGGGCAAACGTCGCGTTGAGGTCCAGGACTTCTTCACCGGGCCGGGCCTCACTGTGTTGAGGCACGACGAGCTAATCACGTCCATAACGTTTCAGAGGTCCGGGGGCAGCGGGTTCTTCAACCGGCTCGCGATCAGAAAGGCGCTGGCCGTGAGCAAGGTGTCGGTCGCGGCCGACATGGTCATGAGGAAGAAGTCCGTGGCGCGGGTGAGGATCGCCCTGGGCGCGGTCGCGCCCACCGTCGTCAGAGCGACTCGCACCGAGGAGCTCCTGACCGGCCGGGAATTGACTGCACGCACGATAGCCGCCGCCTGCGAGCTCATCAAGTCCGAGGCGCGGCCCATCGACGACATACGCTCCACTGCGGAGTACAGGCGCGAGATGGCTGGCACCGTATTGAGGAGAGGCCTCGAGGAGACGGCACGTTCGTCATGAAGGACACCCGTGAATTCAATCTCATCGGTAAGAGCGCCCTCAACGTCGACGCGGTCGACAAGGTCACCGGCCGCGCCTTGTACGGGGCGGACTGCTACGAACGGGGCCAGCTGTACGGCTGCACCAGGCACGCCGATTTCCCTCATGCCGAGATAGTGTCCGTGGACGTGTCGGCGGCCGCCGGACTGCCGGGCGTGAGGGCGGTGCTCACTCACGCGGACATCCACGGAGAGAAGTCCTTCGGCTTCGTTACGCCTCATCAGATGGTCCTCTGTTCGGACCGTGTGAGGTTCGCCGGCGACGCGGTGGCCGTGGTGGCCGCCGAGACGGAGGAAGTCGCGAAGGCTGCCGCGGGCCTGATCCGTGTGCAATTGAACCCGCTCCCTGTCGTCTCGGGCCCCGAGCAAGCTCTCGAGCCCGGAGCTCCTTCCGTCCACCCCGGCGGAAACCTCTGCGTGCATCACAAGGTGAGAAGGGGTGACCCGGAGAAGGGGCTTGCCGAATCGGACGTTGTCCTGGAACGGGAGTACCGGACCCAGAAGGTGGAGCACTCGTACATCGAGCCGGAGGCGGTGCTGTGCCGGCCCGGCGAGAACGGCGGTGTGACCATCACCGGCTCCGTCCAGAATCTCTACTCGATCAGGAGAGCGGTGGCGAGGGTTCTGGGGCTTCCGCTCAACCGCGTGAGAATAATCCAATCCGTGCTCGGCGGGTCCTTCGGCGGGAAGGACGAAGTGATGAGCGCTCTGTGCTGCCGGGCCGCGCTGCTGGCCCTCGCGACTGGAAGACCGGTCAAGATGGTCAACTCGCGCGAAAGCTCCATGAGGGAATCCTACAAACGGCATCCCTACGTGATGCGGTACAAGGTGGGCGCCTCCAGGGACGGTAAGCTCAAGGCCATGAGCATCGACATCGTCGCGGACGCCGGCGCCTACGCCACCATGTCTCCGTTCGTCACCTGGCGCTCCGTGGTGCAGGCCACCGGCCCTTACGTCGTGCCTCACGTCAGGACCGACGTGCGCGCGGCCTACACAAACAACTGCTACACGGGCGCGATGAGGGGGTTCGGTTCGCCTCAGGTCTGCTTCGCGGCAGAATCCCTCATGGACGAGCTTGCGGAAGCGGTGGGGAAGAGCCCGCTCGAAATCAGACTGATGAACGCGCTCACGAACGGGTCGGAGACGGCCACGGGCCAGAAGCTGACCCACGAAGTGAGTCTCGTGCAGGCGCTGCGCGCGGTAGCGGACACGGGAGAGTTCGAAGCGACCCGGACTCGATTCGCGCGTGAGAACGCCCGAGGCGGGGTCGCCGCAGAGGCTACGGCCCCTCCAGGGGCATCTCCGCCGGCGGCCGCAGCGGCCCCGGCCGCGAAGGGTTCGCGGCTGAAGAAGGGGATAGGAATATCGTGCAGTTACAGAGGCGTGTCGCTCGGCGCTGAAGGCGTCGACGCGGCCGGCGTTACAGTATCGGTGCAGACCGATGGGTCCGTGATCGTGTCCACCGGGCTCGTCGACATGGGGCAGGGCGCCTCCACCACAATCTCTCTGGTCGTCGCCGAGGAGCTCGGAATCACACTGGACAAGGTTCGCTTCCTGCCGGCCGACACTTCCCGGCTTCCGGACTCGGGGCCGACTGTGGCCTCCCGCACGACTCTCATGGCAGGAAACGCCGCCAGGAAGGCCTGCGAAGAGCTGCTTTCCAGAATGCGACCGGCGGCAGCGGAGAGACTGGCGTGCGACGCGCGCGCGGTCGAGTTCCGGGACAACTGCGCGCGCCGCGCGGACCGGGTCGTCCCGTTTGCCGACCTGGCAGGCCTCTGCTTCCACAAAGGAATCTCCCTTTACGCTCACGGCTGGTACAAGGCTCCAGCAACCTCCTGGGACGAGGAGACCGGGCAGGGGGACGCCTACTTCACCTACGTCTACGGCGCCAACCTGGCGGAGGTGGAAGTGGACACGGTGACGGGCAGGGTCAGCGTGACCAGGTTCGTGAGCTCACACGACGTGGGCAGGGTCATAAACCTGAACGGAGCCAGAGGCCAGGTGTACGGCGGTGTGGCCATGGGTTTGGGGTACGCCCTGCTGGAGGAGTACGCCGAAGACCACGGGGTTCCGGTGCTGGGGAATTTCGATGAGTACCTGCTTCCGACCGCGAGCGACGTGCCGCAGGTCGAAGTCCTTTTCATAGAGAATCCGGACGAAATCGGGCCTCACGGCGCGAAGACGCTGGGAGAGCCTGCCTGCGAGATAGCGGCGCCTGCCATCGCGAACGCCGTGGCCAACGCGACCGGCAACAGGATACGCGAGCTGCCTCTGACGCTGGAGAGAGTGCTTCTCGGGAGGAGTCTCTCGCGCAAGGGCGAGCGAGGGTCCGCCGCGGTCCAACTTGGCTCCGCCAGCGCCCATCGCGATTTGACGAGCACCCAACGCGATTCCGCGAGCGAGAAGCGGAGCGAAGGATAGGTCACGACATGCTGAACGTAGTCTCTTACGCCCGGCCGCAGTCGCTTGAGGAGGCCCTTGAGCTGATGGCCTCGGGCGACGTCACGCCGATTGCCGGTGGCACGGACGTGATTGTCCAATTGCGGCAAGGAGGACCCAGGAAGCTGCTCGACGTCACGGGCCTGGGGTTGGACTTCGTGCGGACCGACGGCGAGGTGGTGGAGGTCGGCGCCTCAGTCACGCACTCCACGCTCTCCCGTCATCCGGGTGTCAAGGCCGGAGTCCCGCTTCTGTCGCTGGCCGCGGGGTGCGTGGGCACGGAGCAAATACGAAACCGCGGGACTGTCGGCGGAAACGTCGTGAACGCGTCCCCGTCCGCGGACACGGTTCCGGCGCTGCTCGGCCACGACGCCGAGCTGGTGCTCGTGTCGCGGGGCGGGACGCGCAGTGTGAAGCTGGCCGAGTTCATATCCGGCCCGTATCTCACGCACAAAAGAGCAGACGAGCTTCTCCATTCGGTACGCTGCAGGAAGGCCGCGCCGGGAGCCCGGCTCGCTTTTGTGAAAGTGGGCCGCCGCGCGGCCGTGAACATATCGCGCATGACAGTGAGCCTGTACGCGGAAACCGGAAAAGACGGCGCCGTTCGGGACTTGAGACTGTCCGTCGGCTCGGCGTTTCCGATTGCGTGCAGACTGGGCGAGGTGGAGGCTCTCCTGCGGGGGCAGAGACTCACCGAGGAGCTTTCCAGGGAGGCCGGAGCGCTCGCCTCGGAGCTGATGGTGAAGAGGACCGGTGTCAGATGGTCCACGCCGTACAAACAGCCGGTGCTTTCAGGACTCGTGGAGCGGGCCCTGCTCCAGGTGGCCGGAGGAGGGGACGGTTGAGATGTTCCGCGTGAGGTTTCGCCTGAATGGAGTCGCGTTCGAGCGGGAGGTGCCGGCGGGGAGCACCCTGCTCGAGCTTCTGCGCGACGGCCTCGGCTACACCGGCACCAAGTGCGGCTGCGAGATAGGAGAGTGCGGCGCCTGCACGGTGTTGCTCAACGGCCGGGCGGTCAACTCATGCATGGTGCTGTCTCCGCAGATTGACGGCGCGCAGGTCTGGACCATCGAGGGAGTGGCTCCGGCCGGGCTCGGAGACCTGCACCCGGTCCAGCGGGCGTTCGTTGAATCAGGAGCCGTCCACTGCGGTTTCTGCACGCCCGGCATGGTGATGTCGGTGATAGGCCTCCTGCTCGAGAGCAGGAATCCCACGGAGGCCGAGATGAAGAGCGCGATAGACGGCAACCTCTGCCGCTGCACCGGCTACGCCCAGGTGATGGACGCGCTCAGAAACTCGGTGTCACAGATTTCGGACGCAGACCTGGCCAAGTTCAGGCCGTAAGTCCAGACTCAAAGACTGCTCGGCCGGCCCGGGCCTTCGGGGCCGGCGCACGGGGGTCGGCATGCGGAAGTTCTTCAAGTTCGACGAGCTGGGCACCAACTACAGGACTGAGGTCATCGGCGGGATCACGACCTTCTTCGCGATGGCCTACATCGTCGTGGTCAACCCCGCCATCCTGGCGGACGGCGGTTTCCCCAAAGACGCGAGCATGACTGCCACGATAGTGGCGGCGGCCGTGGGCACGCTCCTGATGGCGGTCTACGCCAGGCGGCCCTTCGCCATCGCGCCTTACATGGCCGAGAACGCGTTCCTGGCCTACACCGTGTGCATAGCCATGGGCGTGCCGTGGCAGACGGCGCTCGGGGCCGTGTGCCTGGGCGGCGTCATCTTCGTGGTCACCACGGCGCTGCGTATTCGGAGCTGGGTGGCCAGGTCAATGCCCGACAGCCTCAAGTGCAGTTTCGCCGTCGGCATCGGCTTTTTCATGATGTTCATCGGCCTCAACACGACTGGCCTGGTCCGTCTGGGCAGCGCGGGCAGCCCGGTGAAGATCGGAGACCTTACCTCGGCCGGACCGCTTCTCGCCATCTTTTGCATAGTCTTGATGTGTATGCTGATGATACGGAAAGTCCCGGCTGCGATCCTGATAGGGATGCTGGGAACAAGCCTGTTAGCGTACGTCCTCGGAGCGGCGGAGTGGCCGAGGGGCGTGGTGTCCGCGCCCCCGTCGCTGGCGCCCACGTTCCTCAAGCTGGACATTCCGGCGGCGCTGACCCGGGACGTGCTTCCGATTGTGCTCGTTCTGTTCGTGCTCGACTTCGTGGACACGCTTGGAACGCTGGTCGGGGTGTCGGCCAGGGCGGGATTCCTGGACAAGAACCTGAACCTGCCGGAGATGGAAAAACCCATGATGGCCGACGCGATCGCCACCGTGACGGGCGCACTGGCCGGCACGTCCACCACCGGCACGTACATCGAGTCCGCCGCCGGCGTGGAGGCAGGCGCGAGGAGCGGGTTCGCGTCCCTGGTCACGACGGGCATGTTCCTGCTCTGCCTCTTTTTCGCACCGGTGTTCCTGGCGGTTCCGGCCCCGGCTTACGGAGCCGCGCTGGTCGTCGTGGGGTTCCTCATGCTGGCGCCGGTCAGGCACATTCCGTTCGACGACTACACCGAGCTTTTCCCGGCAGTGGCCACGATCGTGCTCATGAGCTTCACGTACAACATCGCGTTCGGAATGACAGCCGGGTTCGTGCTGTATCCGCTGTTCAAGATCGTGTCCGGCAGGGCGAGGGAGTTGACCTGGGGCGTGTGGGTGCTTTTCGCGATTTCCGTCATGTTTTTCTTGCTCTATCCATACAGCAGAGTCTGACACAAGGAGGCTTCTCGATGAATCGCAACAACGGTGAACACAACCGCGGTGGCAAACAGCGCCGGGGCCCCGCAGGCGCATACCGGTCCATGAACTCGGCGTTCACCGTGAGGCGGCGCGACTTTCTGAAGCTGGGAGGCGTGGTCGGTGCCGGCCTCCTGCTGGGAAACCCGGCCGCCTGGGCCGAGGAAAAAGAGAAGGCCGTCCCGCCACCCAAGCCGAAGACCAACGTCGGCGACGTCCTGAAGGCGCCGCGGACGAAGCACTCGCTGCCGGGACCGTTTCCGGGGAAGGTGGTCGAGGTCACGGACGCGAAGGCCATGGTCAACGACAAACCCGCGGCGGACGTCGTCCACTCGATGTTTGAGAAGGGAATCCGGAACCTCACTGGCAAGAACATGAAGGAGAGCTTCGGCCTCTTCTTCGAAAAGGACGACGTCGTGGGGATAAAGGTCAATCCCGTGGGCCCCGGTCTCATAGCCACGCGGCTCGAAGTCGTAGACGCCACGGTCGACTGGCTGGTCAAGAGCGGCGTCAAGCCGGCGAACATAATCATCTGGGACCGTTTCGACTACATGCTGAAGGACGCCGGCTTCACCGCCCAGAGATACCCCGGCATCGGCATCGAAGGCCTCCAGACCATGGACGAGGGTTTCTACTCGGGCGAGAGCAAGGACAACAGCAAGTGGCTGGGCAAGGACGGCGCGCACCTGAGCGGCTCCAACTTCGACACTGACGTGTACTACTGGGCGGACGTCGACGGGCCGGAGAAGGACCTCGGGTACTTGAACCAGCAGGTGTTCTGCGGCAAGCACTCGTACTTCGGGAAGCTGGTCACCAAGAAGCTAACCAAGATCATCAACATCCCGGTGCTAAAGAACACTGGGAACGGGGTTTCGGTGGCCACGAAGAACATCGGGTACGGGGTGATCTGCAACACCGGCCGCCTGCACACGCCGCTCTTCTTCGACGTCTGCACGGAGGTGCACGCGTTTCCGGCCATCCGGGACAAGCTGGTGCTGAACATCGCCGACGGACTCAGGGCTCAGTACGACGGCGGCCCGATGCCCGCGGCGGAGTTCGCGTACACGTACAACACGCTCTTCTTCGCGACCGACCCGTTCGCTCTGGACATGGTCTGTCACAATCTTCTGCTTGAGAAGAGGAAGAGCATGAAGGTCAAGGTGAACGAGCACCCCAGGTTCACCGAATACTTGCGTTACGCCGAGCGGCTCGGCCTGGGAGTTGGGACCCCGGAGAAGATAAAGCGCGTGCAAGTCTGAGCGGCCGGCAGGTCCTCGGCGGACGGTCAATCCGGGGACGCTGTTTGCCCGCCGTCTCGCGGGCGACGGAGGAAGCGCAAGATGTCTAACGGAAACTGGCGTGCGGCGCGCGGCCTGCGCGCGGTGCTCGTGCTCGCCTGCGCGGCGTGCATACTGCTCCCTGCTGGAGTGACCAGCGGCGCGGGCGCCCTGCCTAACGACGGGTTCGCCCCCGGCTTGCTCAAGTCCGGCCCGGGCCTCCGATTCAACGAAAGGAGCCTCTTCGACTACATAGACGGCGGCGCCGAGCTTTTCCTGGAGTTCGGGTTCAAGGAGCTCCAGGTGCAGCGCTACGCGCGCGGCGGCTCGGAGCTCACGCTTGAGGTCTACCGGATGGAGAGTCCGGAAGCGGCTCTGGGCATTTACCTGGCCAGGAGCGACGCCGAGTCGCCCGTGGACGGAATAAAGGCGCGCAACACGGGGAGCCCCCATCAGGTCTGCGTTCTCAAGGGGAGCGTCTTTGTCCAAATCAACAACTTCGAAGGCGGTGAGGAGTCTCTTCCCGTGATGGCTGAGCTCGCCAATCGAGCGCTCGACCGCGTTCCACCCGGCAGGCCGGTCACGCTGCTGCAGAATCTCCCGCGGGAGAACCTGGTTCCGAGGTCCGAGGCGCTGGTGCGCGGGCCCTTCGGGCTGCAGCCGATCTTCACCTTCGGGAACGGTGACCCGCTTCTGTTGGGCGGAAAAGTGTTCGCCGTCGTGGGCGACTACTACGAGGACGGCTCGGGGCCGGACGCGGCTACGTACACCAGGGTCGTGGTTCTGTATCCCGGAAGGAGCGCGGCCAACCGCGCGTACGCTCACCTCGTGGCGAACCTGGACCCGTACATCGAGGTCCTGCGAAAGAGCACGCCGGACTCCGGTGTGACGGGGTTCGCGTTCAAGGATTACCGGGCCAGGTTCGGCTCGGTCGAGCTCAGAGGGCGCCTGATGGACATCAGGGTTAACCTACTGAAGGAGCCTTAACGATGGACAACCTGCTGGACAACGCGAGTGGGGTCCCGCTCTGGATAGTGATCCCGGTCTTCCTCGCGCTGTGGGTCGTGGCGCTCATGGGCGTGAAGAAACTTGCCTTCGCCCGGATCCGCGCCTTCGCCGCCAGGACCACGTCCGAGATCGACGACGTGCTGGTCAAGGCCATCTCGCTTCCGGCGACCATCCTCATCTTCGCGAGCGGGTTGTTTCTCGTGGAGAGGATCCTTCCGCTTGACCCCAACTGGGACAAGGGAGTCCAGGTCGC
Organism: uncultured bacterium; assembly: GCA_964570935.1. Classification (GTDB taxonomy): domain Bacteria; phylum Eisenbacteria; class RBG-16-71-46; order JAFGJU01; family JAFGJU01; genus JAFGJU01. The sequence continues at coordinate 4,227 of CAZMZP010000053.1, read as the reverse complement.
CTTCGGCGTCGCGGGACTGCTCGCGGCCGTGCTGTTCTTTGACAGGCTCATCCGTGAGCTGATCCGCTACTACTCCTCGAGGTTCGAGTTCCTCGAGGCCTCGCGCGGCATCCTGGTCGGCCTGTCGAGGGCCGTCATCATCAGCATCGCCATAGTCATCTTCCTCGACAGCATGGGAGTGTCCATAACTCCGCTCGTCGCCTCCCTCGGAATCGGCAGCCTGGCTGTGGCTCTTGCCCTCAGGGACACCCTGGCCAACTTCTTCGCCGGACTTCAAGTCCTGGCGGACAAGCCGGTGGCCATGGGCGACTTCGTCAAGCTGGAGACGGGGGAGGAAGGCTACGTCACCAAAATCGGCTGGCGGAGCACCCGCGTCAGGCTGCTCAGCGACAATCTCGTGATAGTCCCCAACATCAAGCTGACTGACGGCGTCATCACGAACTACAGCCTGCCGGACAAGGAAGTCTCGATCGTGGTGCAGGTGGGCGTTCACTACCGCAGCGACCTCGAGAGGGTCGAGGCCGTGGTGTCGGAGGTGGCCAGGGAAGTCATGCGGTCCGTGGAGGGGGGCATGCCCGAGTTCGAGCCGTTCGTGAGATTTCACACGTTCGCGGACTCGAGCGTGAACTTCAGCGTGATACTGAGAGGCCGCGAGTTCGTGGACAGCTACCGCATAAAGCACGAGTTCATCAAGCTGCTGCACAGCCGTTTCAGGCAGGAAGGCATAGTCATCCCGTTCCCCATACGGACGCTGGAGGTAGGCAAGGAAACACTGGCCGCCGTCCGGGAGAGGGGAGAAGGGGCCGGAGGCAGCGGAAACTCCTGACGCCCCAGAAACCCGTAAGCCCCGGAAACCCCGACGCCCCGGAGGCGCCGGAAGCGTAAGCCCCGGCTGATCTCATTCCCGAACCTAACGGTCTCGTATCCCATTGTCACGCAGAAGATTGCGCCGTCGCACCCCGCATTGAGGGCTCGCCGTCCCGTACCCGCTGTTCATCCGCGAAAAGCCATTCACCCGCAATCGCATACAAATAAGTAGGTTACAACGCCACGTCGCAATTCCAGTTTGACTTTCCGGCTCGATGGGATTATGTTTGTGTGTGCCACCCCTCTTCCGGTCTTATGTCAAGGAGAGCTTGAATGAAGGTATACAGGTGCCGCATCTGCGACCAGGCGTACGTGGGCGCCAGAAAACCCGCCAACTGTCCGTTCTGCGGAGCGGCCGAGAAGTACATGATTCTGGCCAAGAACTGGAAAGAGGAGATGATTTCGACCCTTACGGACGTGTCCGAGAAGCATCTAAAGGGCGCCATCGACATTGAAATAGAGTGCTCGGGGTTCTACCGCTGCGCGTCCCGCGTGGCCCACGACGAAGAAGTGAAGGCCATGTTCTGCGCTCTTGCCAAGATCGAAGGGGAGCACGTGGCGACCATCCGCAGAATGCTCGGGCTTCCCAGGGCGGGCTCGATGGAGCACGAGGGCAGGTGCTATCCCACTGACGCGCAGAACCTCGCTGAGGCTCGTCGAAAAGAGACGCTGTGCGTCGCGTTCTATGACGAGGCCGCGAAGCAGGCCAGCGAGAAGCGGGTGAGAGAGGTCCTGGTCGCCCTAGCTGAGATAGAGAGAGACCACCTCGCGATGAGCTCCAGAAAGCTCTAAGCGGCTGGGCAGCTCGGAGCGTCCGGCTCTGCTGGATAGGCGTCTTACCGGAGCCGCGGGTCTCACTGAAGCGTTCGCCGAGTTCCCCTAGTCACACACGGCCGACGGGCACAACGCAGCCACCACGCAGATCCCGCATTTCGGCTTCCTGGCCGCGCACACGGCCCTGCCATGGTAGATGAGCGCGTCCGAGAACGGGCGCCACGATTCCTCCGGAAGCAGCTTCATCACGTCCTGCTCGATGACGTCCGGGTTCTGGCTCTTCGTAAACCCCAGTCTCTGCGAGAGCCGCTTCACGTGAGTGTCCACGACGTACGCCGGCCTGCCGTAGTAATTGCCCAGGATGACGTTCGCGGTCTTCCTGCCGACCCCGCGGAGTGACGTCAGGGCCTCCATCGTGTCGGGCACCTTTCCGCCGAACCTCTGAACGATGCCCCTGCTGCACTCGATTATGCTCCTTGTCTTCTGTCTGAAGAAACCGGTGGAGTGGACTTCTTTCTCCAGCTCGGACCGTTTTGCGTTGGCGAAGTCGGCGGCCGTCTTGTATTTCTTGAAGAGGTCCTTCGTGACGATGTTCACCCGGACGTCCGTGGACTGGGCGGAGAGAATCGTGGCCACGAGCAGCTGAATAGCCGACCTGTGCTTCAGGGCCGTCTTCGCCTGCGGGTACTCCCGGAGGAGGATTCCCGCCACCAGAAGGGCTCTCTCACGGACGTCTTTCTTCTTCGGCCTGGGCATAAGCTGACACCTTTCCTGTGTTGTGGGCGCCCGATGCGTTGTGAGCGCCAGGTGTGTCGTGAGCGCGCGACGTGCTGTAACCGCCCGACACACTGTGGGCGCCCGACGTGTTGTGGGCGCCCGAGCGGGCGCGTTTTCTCCTGACTATGAGATCCACGAAGGCTTCCAGTCTCGTGCTGACTCCGCCTTCGTCCGAGTGCTCGTCTATGGGCAGCGGCAGGACGGGTATCCCGAAATCCTCAGACACCTTGTGCATGACGCTCTGCGCGAGGACCTCGGGCATGCAGGTGAACGGCATGATGAGGACGACGCCGTCGAAGTCGCGGCGGACAGCCTGGATGGTCTCTCCTATGCTGTGACAGCCCGTGCACAGGTCAGGATAGCGCATGTAGAGCGAGGCCTCGCGCGTGGCCAGCTCCCGCTCGCGCCTGCCCACTCTGTCCAGCCGTATCGCCATCAGGATGCTCCGGCCCAGCCAGTACGACCTCTCCACCTCCACGCCCATGTCCCCGAGCTTCTGCTGCAGGTGGAAGTTGACGTTCGGCTCCGCCATCATGTACGCCTCGCCCACGATTCGGATTCTGGCCAGAGGTTCCCTGCCTGGTGCTCGGGCGTCGCGGAAGGCGCCGCGCATTTCCTCGCGGACGCGCTTGACGCTCCCGGTGTCCCCGGCCTCGTCCAGCGCCCCGTGCCACTTCCTGAAGAGGCGGGTCGTGAGCCCGGCGCTCTTCTCGCGAGGCCGCGTCTCCATGGACAACACTTCGAGCTCCTCGAGCGCGAGCAGCTTCCTTATTCCGAAGAGAAACGCCGGAAGCACGTCCCGCCATCCCACGCCGCCTCCGAACTGCCTGAATTCGCCCAGGAACTCGAGCGGCCGGTCGTAGTTGATGGGGATCATTTTGAACTTGAACCCCATGTCCCTGAGGATTATCTCCTGGACCGGCCAGTAGAACCCCAGACGGCAGTTCCCGTGACTAGTGGCCATCGCGACCGTGTCGGCGCCCAGCTCGAGGCCTTCTATCATGTTGCCAAGGGTTACCTTGAACGGGAGGCAGACCAGCTCTGGCGCGTGCCTGGCCCCCAGGGCGATCGTCCTCTGGCTCGTGGGAGGAGGCACCACCGTCTCCTGTCCCAGACGACGGAACACGGACTTCATGGCCACCGTGAGCGGCCCCATGTGCGGATACGTGACTATCATCGCGCCGCTCCTGACGCCGCGCGTTTCTTTCTGCGTACGATGGCGTCGAGGAACGCTTCAACCCTCGTGTCCATTCCCGCTTCTCCGGAGTGCTCGTCCAGCACCAGCGACATGTACGCGACGCCGGTGGCCATCCGCGCCTCGGAATCCATCAACACCTTTATCAGGGCGTCGGGCCCGCACTCGAATGCTATCAGGTAAATGATCCCGTCCACAGATTCTGACTGCAGGAACAGACGCGCTCCCGCCAGGAGCTCCTTGGCTGCGGTCCAGTAGGGAGGGCACTCGAGACGCGACGCCTCGTCCTCGACGGCGACCGGGTCCAGGTCCTTGACCGTGCGGATCCGGATGCCCAGCGACGTCAGTTTCTCAAGCAGGTTGAAGTTTATGAAGGAGTCGAACAGGTTGTAGGGATGGCCCAGGACGGCTATCCTGAGGCCCTTCCAGCCCGGACCGCCGACCTCGTCGAAAAGGAACCCGGCCTCCGAAGCTTCCTGCCGGCTGGTTGAAAACCAATTCTTCTGCGCACCCAGCGCCTCCCTGGCCGCGCGCTTGAACGCCGACAGCCGGTCGAGCCGCTCGGCCACTTCTCTCAGCTGCTTCTCGTGGCTTGCGGTCTTCTTCCTCAAGTC
>CAZMZP010000052.1:0-32006 GCA_964570935.1 uncultured bacterium | reverse complement strand
ACCGAGCATCTCCTTCTCCCTCGCGAGCTTTATGCTGCGAGGCCACGGGCTGACTTCCGGGAGATCCTCCGCGGCGGGCCGGCTCTCCTGCGCGTCGAAGAACGACGCCTGCGTCCTGTCCCGCTCCCTCTGCTTCTTCTGCCCGGCGCCGAACGCGGTAGTGAGAGCGCTCAGGTGCTGTGCCCTGTGGCCGGGCAGGCAATCGCAGGCTCCGGCGCACACCAGGCTCTCGGCCACCCGCTTGTTCACGACGCGCTGGTCCACCCTGCTCACGAAATCATAAATGCTGCTGAACGGGCCACCCTTTCTGGCCTCCACTATGGAGCGGATGGCCCCGGAGCCCACGTTCCGCACCGCCCCAAGGCCGAAACGTATGCCCTCGTCCGTCACGGTGAAGTCCTCTTCGCTCGCGCAGACGTCGGGAGGCAGGATCTTGATTCCCATCCTTCGGCATTCCTCCACCAGGATGCCCACCCTCTCCGTTACGCTCATCTCGCTCGTCAAGGAGGCCGCCATGAACTCGCGCGGATGGTGCACCTTGAGGTACGCGGTTCGGTAAGAGACCATGGCGTAGGCCGCGCTGTGCGACTTGTTGAACCCGTAGCCGGCGAAGCTGGCCATGAGGTCGAACACGCGCTCGGCGACCTTGTCGGATATCCCGTTCTTCCGGCTGCCCTCCAGGAACGCCTTCCTCTGCGCGTCCATCTCCTCGGGCATCTTCTTGCCCATGGCCCTTCGCAGGATGTCGGCCTGGGCCAGCGAAAAACCCGCCATCCTGTGCGCTATTTCGAGCACCTGCTCCTGGTAAAGGATAACGCCGTGCGTGTCCCTGAGGATCGGCTCCAGCATCGGGTGCTGGTACTTGATCTTCTTCTTGCCCAGCTTGCAGTCTATGAAGTCTTTTACCATCTCCCCCTGCAGGGGCCCGGGCCGATGCAGGGCGTTGACCGCGATTATGTCTCCGATGCCGCCGGGCTTCATCCTCCTCAGGAGCTCCCTCATTCCGGTGCTTTCCACCTGGAAGATGCCCACGGTATGAGCGCTTCTGAAGAGGTCGTATGTGGCTTCGTCGTCCAGAGAAAGCTTGTCGATGACGAGCGCGGGGCCCGGCCGCCGGTTCACCATCTCGACGGTTCTGTCAATCACGGTGAGGGTCCTCAGTCCCAACAGGTCCATCTTGAGCAGGCCTATTTTCTCGATGGACTTCATGTCGTATTGGGTCGTCACTTCTTCCTTGCTGGATTTGAACAGCGGCACGTAGTCCGTCAGCTTGCCGGGCGCGATCAGCACTCCTGCCGCGTGAGTGGAGGCGTGCCGGGCGAGGCCTTCCAGGGTCATGGCGCAGCGGATGAGCTTGTCGTACCTCTGGTCCGACTGGCGCAGCTCCCTCAACTCACGCACACCGTGAAGCGCCTTCTCTATCGTCATGCCCTGCTCGACTGGAATGAACTTCGCTATCCTGTCCACCTCCCCGAAGGAGATGTTCAGCGCCCTGCCGACGTCTCTCACCACCGCCCTGGCGGCCATGGTCCCGAACGTGATTATCTGCGTGACGTTCTCCGTTCCGTACTTCTGCTTCACGTAGTCTATTACTTCCGCCCTGCGCTCGTACCCGAAGTCTATGTCGATGTCGGGCATGCTGATTCGTTCGGGGTTCAGGAACCTCTCGAACAGAAGCCCGAACTTCAGGGGGTCGATGTCGGTAATCCTGAGGCAGTAGGAGACCAGGCTGCCCGCCGCCGAACCCCTGCCGGGCCCGACGGGCACTCCCATTTCCCTGGCCTTGGCGATGAAATCCCTGACTACGAGGAAGTATCCCGCGAACCCCATCTTGCATATGGTCTCGGCCTCGTAGGCCAGCCTCTTTTCCATTTCCTCGTTCACTTCTCCGTAGCGCTCTCTCAGGCCGGCTTCGGCCAGCTGCCCGAGATACTGCTCGGAGCTCGAGTAGCCCTCGGGGAGCGGGAAATGCGGAAGGTGCATCTTTCCGAAGTCCAGTTTGAGGTTGCACTTCTCCGCGACGTCGATGCTCGCTGCGCACGCTTCGGGCAGCTCACTGAAGGCCCGGTGCATCTCCTCGGCGGACTTGAAGTAGACCTGGTCGGTGTCGAACCTCATGCGGTCGGGGTCGTCCACGGTCTTGCCCGTCTGCACGCACAGCAGAACGTCGTGCGCCTCGCTGTCTTCCTGCCTTATGTAGTGACAGTCGTTCGTGGCGACCACCGGAACTCCCGCCCTCCCGGCGACCTCAACAAGGGACGGAATCAGCGCCAGCTCCTCCTTGAGTCCGTGGTTCTGAAGCTCCACGTAAAAGTTGTCCTTGCCGAAAATGTCGCAGTATCTGCCCACCAGGGCGGTGGCCCCGTCCAGGTCGCCGGACGCCGCCAGTCGCGCCACCTCTCCGCTCAGACAGGCGCTCAACCCGATGAGCCCCTGCGAGCATTCCGCGAGGATTTCCTTGTCGACTCTGGGGGTGTAGTAGAAGCCTTCGAGATAACTGGCGGAAACCAGTTTGAGCAGATTCCTGTAGCCGTCGCCTGAGGAGGCCAGCAGTACGAGATGGTCGGTCTGCGCGGCCACGCCTTTGCCCTTTTCCCTGCGGCTTCCGCGCGTGACGTAAACCTCGCAGCCGATGATGGGCTTGAGACCCGCCTTGGTGGCCTTGCCGTAGAATTCAATCGCGCCGAACATGTTGCCGTGGTCGGTCATGGCCAGGGCGGGCATCTTCATGGCCCTTGCCGCCTCGACCAGGGCTCCCACCTTGCAGGCTCCGTCGAGGAGGCTGTAGCCGGTGTGGTTGTGCAAGTGGACGAAGCGGGAGTGCTCCAATTCGATCACCTCGAGACTCTGAAAGAAGTCTCGGCAACGCGCAGGTTGCCCGACCTGTCCCTCACTTCAAACACGACACGATGCCTGCCGGGCGCGAGCGGACTCGAGTGCGCGACGCTGAGTCTTGAATACCTTGGGTCCCACACGCTCAGGACCTTCCGGCCGTCCACGCTCACCGTCATTCCCTTCCACTCCACTCCGGAACCCACGTCCCGCACGTATGCGTGTATGGGCGGTGTGCCGCTCGCCGTCACGCCGCCGCCGCGCGGGCGGACGCCCGAAACGCTCGGCGGCGCGTCGTCCCTGATGAGCGCGTAGTCACACAGTGTCCTGACCTGGGCCCCGATTGTGTTCGCTAGAGTGTCCGGGACCGCCCCGGCGTAGTTCCACCTCGAGCCGGACTCACGTCCGTACACGGCCACCTTGCCCGATGCCGCGGCGCCGTCTGCACATCTTATGACCACGGCACCTCGTTTGTCAAAGACTACGTCGCGCGGCTCCAGGGAAAAAACGTCGCTCACGAAGCTGAGGCCCGCGGGGAGGTCGCCGGGTTCCTCTTTCTCGATGCTCACGTACGCGTCACCGTAGAAAGTGTCGGGTTCGTACCTGAACGCGGCTTCCCCGGCCGGGAGCCGGACGACACCGGCCGTGCCCTTCCGGACCAGGCTGAGAGGGATCGGGCGCGAACGCGTTACCACGCGGGACCCTCCGGCCGGGACAAGGCAGACCGCGGTGCCGCCGTCCGAGAAGAGATGCGAGAACCGGAACCTGGCCCTGTACCGGCCGTCCTTCTCCTCGACCGTCTTGAGCCACACCGTGTCCCTGGCCACGACGCCGATTCTGGGCCTCACGCAGTGCGGCGTGACGCTGACGAGTATTTCGGCGAAGTCCTCGTGCCTCGTTACGTCGAGGTCTGCTGTCACGTCGGCCGGCTCCGCGGCGCCCAGCAGGCAGGTGCTGTACGGCGCCGAGGCGAAGCCCTCGTCGCCCTCCACCCAAACTCTGAACTCACCGGCGAGGTCCTCGAGCCGGACCCCCTCGAGCGCGGCGGGCAGAGGGACGTCACACCCGTATCGCGCCGCTTTGCCTGGCGGCGTCTCGTGCGGCGGCCCCAGGTGAAGCGGGATCCTTGCGGGAGTACCCGGCACACCCCGGATCTGGTATCTCAGCCACACACGATCAGCCGGGACGCCTTCCTGCGCAGGCCGCCCCCTCCGGACGTGCGCCGCGACAGAAAGCACCGCGCCGTTCTTGGCCAAGCCGACCGACTCCACGGACGGCCTTGTCCCGGCCAGGAACCTGAGTATCACCGTGGTCTGGTTCCCCGCCACGTCCTTCGCCTCCACGCGGAGAGTGTGCTGTCCCCTGAGCCGCGCCTGCTCCACGTCAATGACCCCGGCCCGCGGGCCGAGCCACTGCGCCCCGCGCAGCCTCGCGCCTTCGAAGCGGCGAAGGTTAAGCGTGAAGCGCTCGCCCCTCCGCGCCAGGCCCAGGTCGTACGCCAGCTCCACCTCGTTTGTGCGTGGCTCCTCTATCTCATCGAACCTGTTCTCGAACACGAGTGAGTCGTCCAGGAACAATTTCGTCTCGTACACCGCCAGCCGGTTGGAAGCTCCGCCGGTCCTGTCGAACACTGAGGCCGACACGTAGAAGCTGCCCGCGACTCTGGGAACCCTGGCGGCCTCCCACACGCCGCGCCGGCCCGAGCCGCCGACCCGGACCACACACGGAGCGCCGGCGCCTTCTATCTCGGAGTCCGGCCCCACCGGCACCAGTCTCACGTAGTTGAAAGTCGGCCGCACCTCGTCGGCCAGACGGTACCACGTCGTGAGCGGATTGAGGGCCGTTTCCGCCCGCTTGAGCTCGAAGTGAAGATGCGGGCCCGACGACGCTCCAGTGTCGCCGGAAAACCCGATCGTCTCTCCCTGCTCCACACCCAACAAACCGGGCGGCGGAAACAGATCCTGCTCGTAGTCTCCTGACTCGAGCTGCCGGGAAAGCACGAACGATTCTATCTCTTCCGAGAACCCGTCCAGATGCCCGTAGACCGCCGTCAGGCCGCTCTCCAGGCTAAGGTACACTGCCTTCCCGTAGCCGGCCCCGGAAACGCGCACGCGGTGAACGTGGCCCCGGCCCACGGCCAGAACGGGCACGCCCACCCTTCCTCCGGTGGCGAGGTCGATGCCGGCGTGAAAATGCTGCGTCCTGTATTCACAGAAGGTGGACGTGACTGGAAACCATGACGGGAGGGGCGGTCCCAACTCCTGCCCCCCTACCGAAGCCGGGCAGCAGAGAACGGCGACGAGCAGCAGATGTTTCGGCAGGCGCCTGGGCCGGCGAGTCGGCTCGATCCGTGTCGATGGCGGCATCGCGCAATCTCTCTTTCTTGGAAGACCTCCGCTTCCTCATTCAGTAAGCCGCGTGACCTGCCTGCCGGTCTTGGCGGAGCGTGAACCTAACACCGCCCCGGGGCCGCTGTCAAGGACGGGCGGGGGCGGCAGCCCGGAGGTCACGGCCACCCGAGTGTCCGACGTCGCATTTTGCAAACGCCTCATGCAACTCGCTACGAATCCCGGGCCGGTCACTCTACGCTCAACTCCCCCAGCCGGGCCGTCTTTCGAATTTCCAGCGTGAGACCGCGTTCTGTTGCAGACAAATGCGCCTTCGCCCGGGCCTCGGCGCCCGAGCCGGGTCGAGTGGTACGGTTCTTGCGATAAACGGCTCACGTTCGCTGGCTAGCCGTAACAGACTCTGCGCTTCATGCGACAACATCCAGGCTCTCCAACTTAGCGCGAGACGGATCGGTACACCACCCAAAGGAGGTAGGTCCACATGCTCAACAAGCGGTCCTCTCTCATGGTTCTAGCCCTGCTCCTTGCTCCCTTCGTGCTGACCGGCTGCAGCAGCGAGAACCCCGCGAGCCCGGTCATGAACCAGGAAGACACAGTGCCGCCGATGGCTCCCACGGCGTGGGCGCCCAAGGCCGAGGGCAGCAGTGCTATCCTGCGCTGGGCAAGGAACACCGAGACTGACCTGGCGGGCTACAACCTGTACAGGTACGAGCCCAATCCAGTCAATCAGAACAGCTACATCGTCGTAAACTCCCAGCCGATGGTAACCAACACCTACTCGGCTGACGGCCTCACGCCGGGCATGACGTACTACTACAGGTCGACTGCTGTTGACATGTCAGGCAACGAGAGCGCCTATTCGCAGGTTATGGCCGTGACGATCGGAACCTCGGACCAGGGTGGACAGGATTCGGGATACCCGAACCTGAACCAGCTCTAGTTTTCTCCCGGTAGCTCCTTCACAACCAGGTGGCTACGAGAAAGAGAGGAGGGTCTTGAACCCTCCTCTCTGCTTTTCTGGCGCCTGAGCTTATCGGCCGGCGGAACGTCAGGGCGGCCGGACTCATCTCTTCAGAAACACGAGCTTCCCTTCCGCCTTCAGGCCGTCCACTTCCAGCGTGTACGCGTACACTCCGGCCCCAAGCTTCCTGGAGGAGTCGTTACCTCCGTCCCACGTCGCCGTGAGCTCGCCTCCATGTCCGAACACCGGGATCTCGACCAACGCTCTTCCGGCCACATCGAATATCAAGAGCGTCCCTCGGCGGCCGGCCGAGGTGCCTGGGGCGCCCACAACCGAGATGTTGAAGGTCACCGCGGAGCTTGCGCCGCCGAACGGGTTGGGGCTCGCGACGACTGTGATGCGGCGTTTCGGGGGAGGTGCCGGAATCTGGACCGTGAGCCCCGTGTTCCCCGTCCTGTTCGCGTCGTGCCGGTACATCGGCCAGCCGGGAATCGCGTCCGGAGCGTCAGAGCCGTCCAGGTTCCAGTAGTGCACCTTGCCGTCGTCAGAGCCGACCACCATCTCGAACTCGCCGTCAGAGTCGAAATCATCCACGCAGGGCGAAGACTTCACCGCGCCGCCGGTGCTGCGCGGCCACCCGGCGAACGGCAGGCCGTTGGAGGACCAGACGTACATGTTCCCGTCGTCGCACCCCACCGCCACCTCGCATTTCCCGTCGCCGTCCAAGTCGACCACCGACGGGGAAGACGAGACCACTTCCGGTGCGAACACTGGCCAGCCCGACAGGGTCTGTCCCCCCAGGGACCACGCGTACACCGCGCCGTCGGCGCTCGCGGCCACCACGTCCGGGAGGCTGTCGCCGTCGACGTCAGCAAGCGCCGCAGACCGGGTAAGGGCCGCCGAAACCGCCCGCGGCCAACCGCCGATGGACCCCCCCAGGTCGTCCAGCCCGTGCACAAGCCCGTCTGAGTCGCCGGCGAACACCTCGCTCCTCCCGTCACCGTCGATGTCCGCGCATGCCGGGGAGCGGAAAGAGGCGGTGTCCAGAGACACCGGCCAGCCGGGCGCCGGAGTGCCGTTCGCTCTGACGGCGTTGAGCTTTGAATCGGACGTCCCTATCAGTATCACGTTACTCGTATCAAGCCCCATGGCCGCGAAGGCGGGCTCTGAAGTCGGCGGTCCGCCGAAGTCTACGGAAGGGACTCCCGGGCTTCCGTCGCTCTCCAGAACGCGGAGCGAGGCGTCCGCGATGCCGCACACTATCTCGAGCTCACCATCACCATCGACGTCGGACAGCATCGGACCGGAAACCACGGCCGCCGGCAGTCTGACCGGCCAGCCCAGGGCCGGGTTTCCGCCGGCGTTCCAGACACACACGTATCCCGAGTCGCTGGCGGCCACCACGTTGATCGTTACGTCGGAGTCGAGAAAGCCGGCCGCGGGAGAAGTCAGTTTGCCGGGCAGGCACTTGGGCCATCCGGCTGCCTGGCCGCCGTCAGAGTCGAAGACGTACACGCAGCCGTCCGAGCTTGTGACCACCGCGTACTTCCGGAAGCCTATCCTGACTGGGAGCGGCGAGCCCGTCACCGGCCCACCGGTCACCCGCTGCCAATCACCGCTGCCCAGAGACAGGGCCGCGTAAGCGTTGATCCTGCCGGCGCCCAGCAGGTTAACGTAGGACGGGTTCAGACCGTTTATCTGGTCACACGTGGAGGCGATGATGTTGCGTACCTCCGCCCTGGTGCGAGTGGGATCCTGGGACAGGAGGAGCGCGCTCAAGGCGCAAACGTGCGGCGCGGCCATGGACGTGCCGTCCATGTAGGCATACCAGTGACGCAAGGTCTCTGCGACCGCACGATTATAGTATGTGCTCAGAACCGCCGCGCCCGGCGCCGAGAAGTCTATCCACGTCCCGTAGCTGCTGGCAGAGTACTTGACGTCGTTCGAATCCGTGCCTGCCACGTCGAAGCAGTCGCCCCTTGTGCTCATGTAGTTTGCGGCCTGCGACTGATTGCCCTGGTTGCCCGCGGACACTACGATTATGGCGCCCCGGGCAATCGCGGTGTCCGCCGCGACGTCCAGGCCGCCGGAGGAGTCGGAGTTCCAGCTGCAGTTGATTATTCTGGCTCCGTTCCGCGCTGCGTACATGATGCCCTGCGCGCAGAAGTCCATGCGGACCACACCGCCGTAGCCCTGGGCGCACCAGCCCGCCCTCACGGGCAGCACCTTGCAGCCGTGCGCCAGGCCGGCCACGCCGACCCCGTTGTCGGTGCGGGCCGCGACTATTCCGGCCACGTGCGTGCCGTGCCCGAAGAAGTCTGACGGGTTACTGTCCTGCGTCTCGGCGTCCTCGCCGGAGCACTGCGTCCCGGCCACGCCCGTCACGAAGTCCCAGCCGTGCACATCGTCCACGAACCCGTTGCCGTCGTCGTCCACACCCGCAGAGCCGTTGAACTCGACCCAGTTAGTCTTGATGCTGCCGCCGGTGAAGGGAGAGGGCCCGCCGAGGTCCGGATGCTGCCAGTCGACGCCCGTGTCCACTATGGCCACCACGACCGATGAATCGCCGCGCTCCACGTCCCAGGCCTCGGGTGCGTTGACGTCGTGGTCCGGGACGTGGTTCAGGGCCCACTGCCAGCCGAGGTACGGGTCGTCAGGGTAGAAGCTCACCCGATGGACTCCCACCGGCTCCACGCGGGTGACTCCCTCCGCGCCGGCCAGCGCGTCCATCAACTCCTGGAGGTCCGTTCCCTCGGGAAACGTCAGCCTCAGGAAGCCGCATTCGCCCCCGGTCCTGTCCTCGCAGTCCCACGGAAACAGTCTCTCGGCGGTCACGAGTCCGCGCGAGGCAAGAAGGTCGTCCAGGTCCGTGCTCCCCGTCGTCAGCTTGACGCCTTCCCCCACCCGCGACTCCAGGCCTTCGTCCAGCCTGACGATCAGCACGCCCCTGGCGAACCTCAACCCGGGCCTGGAGGCAAGCCCCGTCGTTTGGAGGAGAAGAAGCGAGTCCGTGTCCGTGGGGTCCCCCACAGACTGAGCCGCCGGGCCGCCTGACAGATACTGACTGGCGGGATCGTACGGGAGCGCGGTTTCCCCCGCGGCGCCGACCCCGGTCAGGCAGGAGCACAGAAGCAGAAACAGAAACACGCAGACGGCGGACGGATTCTCGGCCGGTCCGCGACTCTTCCGAAATCGCCCGGGCCGACGGGTGCTTGCGCGCGAGAGAGCAGGATGTCGCATGATGATCCCCCTAGTTTGCCTTGCGCTTGTTTGCCAGTCAAAGTATACCAGCAAAGCACGCTTGTAGAAAGTGGCCTGGGTGACTCGCGCCCGCTGCGGCTCCTGAGCCGGCCCGCCTCATCTTGACACTCCGCGGGAGACGGTTACACTATGCACGGCGCCTCGACGGCCGCGCGCCCGACACCAGATTCCCTTGCCAGGGAGGTACCATGTCACAGACTGAAAGAGAGAGATTGGCGGAGCTGATACGGAAACACTGCCTTTCATACGGCGACTTCACTCTTTCGTCAGGCAGGAAGAGCAGCTACTACCTCGACCTGAGGAAGCTCAGCACTCTGCCCGAAGGCGCGTATCTTCTGGCCAAGGTTCTGCTCGCAATGCTGGGCGAAGGCGGCGTGGACGCGCTGGGCGGCCCCACCATCGGAGCCGACCCGATAGCCGGAGCGGTCGCGGCGGTCAGCTTCATCGAGCGGAAGGAGCTCCCCACCTTCATGGTCCGGAAGGAACAGAAGGCCCACGGCACTTCCGCCAAGCTTGAGGGCCATTTCCGGCCCGGCTGGAAGGTCGTCATCGTGGACGACGTCGTGACCACCGCGGGGTCGATTCTGACTGCGGCGAAAGCGGCCGAGGACGCGGGCTGCGTGGTGGCGCGAACGCTGGCCGTGGTGGACAGAGAGGAGGGGGGCGCGGAGGAAATCAGGCGCGCCGGCTACCGCTTTGACTCGGTGTTCAAGGTCTCGGAGCTGCTTGCCGGTTGAACGGTGATTTCCAGTGGACAGCGCCCGGCTCGACTTTGCGCGGCCGGGCGCTTTTTCTTTGATTGCGCGAACGCATAGTGCTACAATGAAATACGGGGTCTGTCTCGCCCGCGCTGACGCGGCCGGGGCAGAAGCCGCACCGAACGCTGTCAGCCTGCGGAAGACTCGGAGGAGAATGATGAGAGGCGCTCGCAGAAGCACAAGCAGGACCGTACTGAGGGCCGCGCGTGTCGTGCTGCTCTGTCTGTCGGCGCTCGCCTTCGGCGTGCTTTCCAGCTCTGTGATTTACGGCGGGACCGGCGGAACGTCCGACGGGCTCGGACCGTCACTGCGACTCCTGCTGGCTTCCCGCGGCAGGCTCGACAGGATCGAGACTGGTTCCCTGAAGGCCGTGGCCGAGCGCACGCGCTGCCACGTCACCGTGAGGTTCGAACAGCCCCTTTCAGAGTCCGACGTGGCGCTGCTCGAATCCGAAGGAGTGGAATTCGAGAGACTCGACGGCAGAGTCTGTCGCGTGGGGAACGTCTACAGCGCGTTCGTGCCTTGGGGCGGGCTGGAGGGGCTGAGGACATGGCCGGGCGTCCGGATGGTCGAGTCGGTGTGGAGGCCCAGGATGCTGCCGGCGCTGGACGTGAGCGCGCCAGAAATACAGGCGCCGGAGGCGTGGGAACAGCTCAATCTGCTGGGCGAACAACTGACGGGAAGCGGAATAGTCATAGCGGACTTCGACACCGGCATAGACGTGTTTCATCCGCATTTCTGGAGGGCCGACGGCGACACACTGGAATGGCTGGACGTGAACCTGAACGGGATTTTCGATTCCGGGATTGACGGAGTCGACTTGAACTCCAGCGGCACGTTTGACGCCGGCGAGCTCCTGAGGTTCTTCGACGGCAGAATCTACGACCCAGCCCTCACGTTCGGCGGGAACGGCACCAGCAACAACGACGGCGTTTTCCAGTCGCACTGGGACTGGCTGTACAACGACGCCAACGGCAACGGAGCGCGGGACCAGGGTGCCGGCGCCGGCTACTACGAGAACTCCCCCACCTACGGCGAGAGGCTCTTCGTCCTGGTTGACGCCGACGCGGACCTAGCGCCAGACGTGGGAGAGGACCTGGTGACCCTGGCCTCTTCAAAGGTGGCCGCGACGCTCAACACGGGCAACGTTGAGAGGGTCCGGGGAGAAGACCTGATCGACACCGACCAGGACACGAACGGGCACGGCACCTCAGTTTGCGGCATTCTGGCCGGAGGCGTGAGGGGCGTGAGCCGTTTCTGCGGGATCGCGCCCGACGCTGAAGTCGTGGTCGGTAATTTCTTCAGCGATCTGTCGATGGTCACACTGCTGGACTGGGCCAGGGCCAGAGGGGCCGACGTGGTGCTCTACGAGGGCGCGAGCTTCGTGTGGACGCCACTGGACGGTTCGACCAACGAAGAGCTGGCGCTCGACGCCGCGGCCGACAGCATGCTTCAGGTTACGCCGGCCGGGAATCTCTGCCGCGGGTTCAAACACGCCCAGGTCGTGCTGAGCTTGCTCGCGAGCCAGAACCTGACTTTCAGCTCGCCCACCTCGTACGGCGGCGTGCCCGTGAACTACATCTGGTCTACATTGTTGTGGAGGACTCCGTCCAACGACGTCTCCTTCTCCATCACGACGCCGGAGCTGGTCAGCGCACTGCTCCTCGGAAACGGCTCGTACCAGACCATCGGAAGCTACCAGGTGTATTCCCTCAGGACGACTTCGCCGCGGGGCACGGCCGAGTTCGACATCCAGGTTTACAGGGCCGGAGGAGTCGGAGGGAACTGGACACTCACTATGGCGAACGAGTCCGCGACCCAGGAGGAGCTCAACGCGTACATTTCGGACAACGCCAGCTCCTGGGCCGGCGGGGCCGAGTTCACGAGCCATCGAAGCACGGACAAGACCGTGTGTTGGCCCGCGACCGCTGACAGCGCCTTCACGCTTGCCTCCTACAGCACCCGCGGCTACACGGGCTACGGCGGCGTGGGCGACGGGTCAGTCGAGCCAGGAGAGCTGAGCGAGTTCAGCAGCCGCGGGAAGAGAATAGACGGCCTTTCCATACTGGAGATCGCGGCTCCCGGCAACTACGACGTCTACACGTCCAGGTCCCAGTTCTCCTCCGGCGCCACGTTCGGCGGCTACAGGCAGTTCAGCGGCACCAGCGCGGCAGGACCCCACGTCGCCGCGGGGGCCGCAATCGTGCTCCAAGCGTCACCCGGCCTGACGCCGTCGGGCGTGAAGCAGCGAATCACCGCGGCGGCCGCCCGCGACGGTTTCACGGGACTCGACTACAACGATTCGTGGGGGTTCGGCAAGCTGAGAATACTGGACGCGGTGGCTCCGCTCATAATGGTCACCCAGCAGGAAGCGCCGGCTGTCCCGGCCGCGGCACTGGCGCAGAACTACCCCAACCCTTTCAATCCCCTGACCACGGTTACGTATCTCCTGCCGTCGTCCGAGACCAGGGAGAAGTTCTCTATTCGGGTGTTCGACGCTCAGGGTCGTCTGACGAGAACGCTGCTGGAGGGAGAATGGGGACCGGGCCCGATGAGGGGGACGGCCAAGTGGACGGGGACCGACGAGGACGGCATGCCCGTCTCCTCAGGAGTGTACTTCATACGCCTTGAGGCGAAGGCACACGATTCCTCGGTCAAGGCAGTGCTGATAAAGTAGGCCCTGTCTCCCGTTTCGAACCGAGGCCGGTTCAGTCGACCACCTTGAAGACCTCGTCGTGCTGTCTGACCTTGTCCTTCACCTTCACGCCGATGTCGGCTCCCTTGTCGGCGGTGGGTACCATGGCGTGCTCTATCTGGATGGAGTCTATGCTCTGTTCCAGATCGGTCGTGTGACCTTTGATGTGGATCTTGTCACCGACCTTCAGCGACCCGGTCAGCTTTATGGCCGCCACGCCAATCTTGTCGAAGTAGTGTTCGACAAACCCGATCTTCTCCTCTGTCACCTGCGTCACCCCCTTCCAAGCGAAAGACGCAGACTCTTGCCCTTGAAATCCAGAATAAGAACTCGGCGTCGTGACTGCAAGCGGAAATTTCCGGGGCCGAAAGCGCGCGCACGGAGTCTATCGTCCGTTTGCGGCGGCGTCCGCGGGGGTCGAGCCGGCGGGCGCGGCGCCGGGCCGCTACGGAACCCGTCCGGGAGGCTAGTCCGAGAACAGGCCTATCAACCTTAGCCTCTCGACGTCCACCAGGCCCTTGTCGCTCAGCTTGAGGTGGGGTATGACCGGCAGCGCCAGGAACGACGCCGCCATGAAGGGGTCGCTCACTCCAACGCCCAGCTGCTTGAGCGAGCCCTGCAGCGCCTCCAGCTTGTCCCGCACGAACTCCATCGGCTCGTCGCTCATGAGCCCCGCGATGGGCAGGGGCAGCGTATCGACGATCTCCCCGCCGCTCGCGACGCACAGTCCCCCCTGCATTTCGACCACGCTCGCCACGCAACGCAGCATGTCGACGTCGTCCACTCCCACCACGATGATGTTGTGCGAGTCGTGCGCGATGCTGGAGGCGAAGGCTCCCCTCTTCAGCCCGAAGCCCTTGACGAGACCCAGCCCTATGTTGCCGGAGGCGTGGTGCCTCTCCACCACCGCGATCTTGACGATGTCCGACGACGGGTCGGACACGACACGGCCGTCCCTGGACGTCGGCTTTTCGCGAAGCCACTCGGTGATGATCTGGCCCTGCACGAGGCCTATCACGTTGGCCAGACCGTCCCTGGCCTCGATCTTGAAGTCATCCGGCCCGAGAGCCTTCACGTTTACCGCGCTCCTCATCGGCAGCTTGTACTTGGGGGAAAACGCGCGTTCGGACTTCCCGTCCCTGGCTACAATCTCGCCGTTCTTGAGCACCAGCGCGGCCCGGCAGGTTTCGAAATCGTCCAGGACGACGATGTCGGCGAAGTAGCCCGGCGCGACGGCGCCGAGTTTATCCAGGCCGTAGTATTCCGCTGCGTTCGACGACGCCATCTTGACGGCCAGCGCAGGGTCCACGCCGCTCTCCACGGCCAGTTTAAGCATGTGGTTTATGTGCCCCTCGGTGAGAAGGTCACCCGGATGCTTGTCGTCAGTCACGAAGATGAACCTGTCCGCGTTCCTTTGCGTCACGAGCGGCAGGAGGTCCAGCAGATTCCTGCTGGCCGAGCCTTCCCGGAGCATGATGTGGAGGCCCACTCTGAGCTTCTCCCGCGCCTCTTCCAGCGTGACCGACTCGTGGTCCGACTGAATGCCGCCGGCGGCGTACGCGTTGAGCCGGCGCCCCGTGACGCCTGGAGCGTGACCGTCTATGCGCTTCCCGCTCGCGATCTTTAGCATGTCCATCACGTCTTCGTTTCTGGTGATGACGCCGTGGTAGTTCATCATCTCGCCCAGACCCAGGACCCACTTGTCGGACAGGAATGGAAACAGGTCGAGCGCCTTGAGCTCCGCGCCGGCGGTCTCCAGGTCGGTTGAAGGAACGCATGAAGGAAGCATTACAAACACATTGAGGGGATTGTACTTACTCGACTTGAGCATGAACAGGATGCCCTCGGACCCCATCACGTTGGCGATCTCGTGCGGGTCCACGACCACGGTCGTGGTGCCCAGTGGGACGACGACCCGCGCGAATTCCGGGACCGACACCATCGAGCTCTCGATGTGCACGTGCCCGTCGATGAGGCCCGGGCAGACGTACTTCCCCTTCACGTCGATGTCGGTCTTTCCCGAGTACGCGCCGAGGCCGGCGATCCTGCTGCCCAGCATCGCGACGTCCGCCTCGTAGATCTCGCCGCTGAAGACGTTGACAACGCTTCCGCCCTTCAGCACGATGTCTGCTTCCCTCTCTCCCGCGGCTACTTCAATCAACTCTTCGACTGACACCTGAGGACTCCTTGCCCAGCTGAACAACTGCAAGACCGGACCCGAGCGTCCGCGCCTGCTTAACGCATGGCGGTCCGGCCACCCGAACTATCCGTTGAACTATAGAGGCCGACCTGGAACCGTGTCAAACCAAAAGGTCATGAGGCAAAAGACTCGCGGTGGGGACCGGCACTGCGCGGAGGCCCGCCGGCCAACAAAAAAAGGCTTTCCGGGGGGCACCGCCTCGCGCCAACTCTGCTGCCGTGCTGACAGGCAAGATGCGGATTTTTTGGTAGGTCTGTTGTGGCAGCTTTACTCCCGGACCCGAGGGCTGCTGACGGGAGCGGCTGACAACTAGACGATGCCCGCCCGGAAAACCCGAGCGAAATTCCTATTCTGTTTTTGTCACAGACGGGATTGGAAGGTACAGACACTTCCCAGTTTCAACAACTGATTATATTATCCCTGCGACGGCTTCGAGTGTCAAGGGAAAAGCGCCTCGAAGTGTTTCGCACGGTTGCGATTTTCCTGCCACAGCGTGACGCTGAATCAAAGTGAGGTTGATTTGACTCGGGAAAGTAGCGATGATACATTGTGTCGGAGCAAACATGGAACGAGAATTGAATCAGACAACACCCGGGCCGTCTTCTTACCTTTCCGGAAGCGTCGCCCTCGAGATTCTGCGGGCTTTCGAGCCGGTCAGCGGGGCCGGCACGTTTGACGAGCTGGTCGGGACCATGCTCACGACCCTGGGCACGCTGCTGTCCGCGGAGAGGACCGCGCTGTTTCTTCCGGACAGGCTGCGCGGCACGGTCAGCGTGTTTCTGAGCGCGGAGCGGCCGGGAGAGCGCTTCGTCTCGGGGAAGCTGCCCGCGTCGGAGCCGCTGCCGTTTCTGGCGGCCACGACCGGCGGCGCAGTCCGCATCACCAAAGAAGAGCTCGAGGCGCTAACCCAGCGAAGTCTCGAAGAACTGTTGAAGATGAGGCTGGGATCGGCCCTGTGCACGCCTGTTAAGGGCGCCGGGGAGTACCTGGGCGCCTTCTGCAGTTTCAATTCTTCCTCCGGCTCCGCCTTCACCGAGGCTCACCTGGCCGCCTGCCGCGAGCTGGGATCAGCCGTGACGCCCTACTTCAGAATACTGTCGCTCAAGAGGGAACTCGGAAGGAGTGTTCTGGAGAAGGAGATGCTGTTCGACGTGGGCAAGGCGGTGGGCTCGTCGCTGGACGTGCAGGCGGTCCTGGATTCGATCCTCGACGCCCTTTCACGTGTGATACCGTACGACGCGGCAGGCGTGTACCTGCTGCGCCCGGGTTCACTCGACATCGAGGCGCTGGCCGCGAGGGGCTACGAGCCCGTCTACGGCGACAAGGTGCGGCTCAAGCTGGGCGAGGGACTGGTGGGACTGTCCATAAAAGAGGGACGGGAGTTCGTCGTGCCGGACACGACGAAGGACCCCAGATACATCGAGGCGAGGCCGACCATTCGCTCGGAGGTCGTCGTGCCGTTGCTGACGGGCGACGCCGTGATCGGCGCCTTCAACATCGAGAGCGACAGACTGAACGCGTTCACTGACGATCACGTGGACCTGCTGTCCGCCTTCGCCACGCAGGCCGCGATCATGATAGAGCGCGCGAGACTATCCGAGGAACTCTTGAAAAGACGATGGCTCGTGGAGGAGCTGAAGATCGCGCGTCAGATACAGGCGACTTTTCTGCCGTCGAGCTGCCCGGTGATGGAGGGGTTCGAGGTCTGCGGAACTAACATCTCTTACGAAGAGGTCGGCGGAGACTACTACGACTTCGTGACCATCGTGGAGCACCAGACCGGCATCGCCATCGCGGACGTGTCTGGAAAGGGCATCCCCGCTTCGCTGATCATGGCCAGCTTCAGGGCGAGTCTCAGGGCGGAGATAAGGAACAACTACGCCATCAGGACGATCCTTTCCAAGGTCAACAGACTGCTGCTGGAAAGCGTGGAGAGCGGGACGTACGTCACCGCGTTCTACGGAGTGCTGGACACACGGGGCCGCGTCCTGACGTATTCCAACGCCGGGCACAACCCTCCGATACTGGTCAGAGCGGACGGCAAGATGGAGCTGTTGAGCGAGGGAGGAACGGTGCTGGGAGCCCTGCCGGGCGTCACTTTCAAGGAGCGGAGACTGACGCTCGGGAGCGGGGACGTGCTGGTCCTCTACACCGACGGAGTCACCGACGCGATGAACCCGGAGCGCGACGAGTTCGGCCAGGAGCGGCTTGAGCAGCTCGTGAAGGCTGCGGCGGGCTCCAGCGCGGAGGGCGTAATGCAGCAGATAATAGACGGAGTAAATGCTTTCAGACGGGAGGCCAGGCTCAACGACGACCTCACCCTCGTAGTTCTTCGCGCCAAGTAGGCCGCGCGGCCCGGAGACCGGACCGGGTCATTCCTTCACCTCAGCAGTCACGCATACGTAGCTCTGCAGCCAGCCCCTCACCCTCATGGCTTCGGCCACTTTTCCCACTGCGACCATGTAGGCCGCGGTCCTGTTGTCCACCTTCTCGGCCGCCGCAGTCGCAAGGGTGACGTGGAAGGCCGCGTCCATTCTCTTCTCGAGCTCCTTGTGGACTGTCTGCTCGTCCCACCTGAGGCCGGTGATGTTCTGCACCCACTCGAAGTAGGAGGCCGTGACGCCGCCGGCGTTGCAGAGCAGGTCGGGCAGCATGAATACACCCTTTTCAAACAGTATCCTGTCCGCCTCCGGAGTCGTGGGGCCGTTGGCGGCCTCGGCCACTATCCTGGCCTTCACCCGGCCGGCGTTCGAGCCGGTGATGACTGACTCCATGGCCGCCGGCCACAGCACGTCCACGTCCAGCTCCAGGATCGCCTCGTTGCTGATGGGACTGGCGCCGGGAAAGCCCGTCACTGTGCCCGTCTTCTGCCTGTGCCTCATGACCGCATGTGGGTCGAGCCCTTGTGCCGAGTATATCCCGCCGTAGATATCGCTGACCGCGACTATGTCCGAACCCAGGATGTCTTTGGACAGCGTCGCGGCGAATCCGCCCACGTTGCCGAAGCCCTGGATCGCAACCTTGGAGTGCGCGGGGTCTATCCCGAGGTGCCTGGAGGCCTCTCGCACGACGAGCACTCCACCCCTGGCCGTGGCGTCCTCGCGGCCCAGGGAGCCGCCCACACTCACGGGCTTGCCCGTGACCACGCCGGGAACAGGATAGCCCATGTGCTTGCTGTACTCGTCCATCATCCAGGACATGACCTGGGGGTTCGTGTACACGTCCGGAGCCGGGATGTCCTTCTCAGGACCCAGTATCCGCCATACCTCGTTCACGTATGCGCGGGAGAGCCGTTCGAGCTCGCCCAGAGACATCTGCGCGGGATCACAGATCACGCCCCCCTTTCCGCCGCCGAACGGAAGGTCCAGAAGGGCCGTCTTCCAGGTCATCCAAGCCGCAAGCGCGCGCACGGAGTCTATCGTCTCGAGCGGATGAAAGCGAATGCCTCCCTTGCA
Organism: uncultured bacterium; assembly: GCA_964570935.1. GTDB lineage: Bacteria > Eisenbacteria > RBG-16-71-46 > JAFGJU01 > JAFGJU01 > JAFGJU01. Next base: position 13,496 of record CAZMZP010000052.1, on the reverse strand, counting down.
GGGACCACGGGCGTCGTTGTGCTGGACTCTGAAGCCCTTGAGGATCCTGACGGAGCCGTCGTCCATTCTCACGGGCAGGGAGACGTGGAGCTCGCGCCGGGGCTCTCTCAGCATGGCGTGAAGCGCGGGGTCAAGTTTCATCACTTTTGCCACGTGGTCGAGCTGGGCCTGTGCGATCGCGAAAGGATTGAGTGTTTCCGGCATGTTGCGGCCTCCCCTTCGGGTCTCAAGACGGAGCGATGCCTTCGCCAAGTTCGGGATTTTTTCACCGGTGTCGCGGGGTGTCAAGCACAATAAGGCGCACCCCGCGCCGCAAGGCGCAAGAAGCCCGGCCCCGCGTCCGCTGAATGCGAGGCCGGTAGTCGCGTGCAGAATGACCGCGCCACGCGCGACCAGCTCAATAACCTCACCGCGAGCGGACTTCGCTGAGTATCTGACCTCTGATCCCCACCGTGACAGTGTAGACGGGTATCGACCGGTCAACCATGTCGAGGGCTTCGTACACCGCTTGAACCATCCCGCTGCAGCACGGCACCTCCATCGTCGCCACCGTGACGCTCCTGGCCCCGGAGCAAGAGAATATCTGGGCCAGCTTCTTCGCGTAGTAGCTCACGTCGTCCAGCTTGGGACATCCCACGACGACCGCCTTCCCCTTGAGGAGCTCCTCGTGGAATCCGGCCAGGGCGAAGGGCACGCAGTCAGCTGCCACGAGTATGTCGGCGTTCTTGAAGTAGGGCGCCTCGACCGGCACGAGCATAAGCTGGACCGGCCACTGGGTGAGTCTGGATTTCCCCGGGGCAGCCGTCGCCGAGGCAACGGGCGCCTTTTCGGCCTCGAAGTGCATCATCCTGGCTCCCGGACACGCGTGCGGCGCCCCGCCGTGATGATGCGCACCGTGAGCCTGACAAGTGTCCGCGGCTTGCGTGGAGCCGGCCTGGCGGCCCTGAGCCGACGGCGACGAACCCACCTCGTGCCCGGTGTCCGCGACCGGCTGAGCCGGCGCGAGGTATGCCTTGACCGCCTCCTCGTCGAACGCCTCGGCCTCTCTCTCTATCACCTGGAGCGCACCTTCCGGACATTCTCCAAGGCAGGCGCCCAGGCCGTCGCAGTACTTCTCGCTCACGAGTCTGGCCTTGCCGTTCACAATCTGAATCGCACCCTCGGCGCACGACGGTACGCACAGGCCGCAGCCCGTGCACTTGTCGTCATCGATCTTTATGATGTGTCTCTTTGTCAGTGTCCCCATCCTGTTTCCTCCTTGGTTTCCTGTCCGGCCTGCTGCGAAGCATGAGCAATCAACAACTCAAGCATAAAGGCTCGGCTCATGCAGGGCTTTGACTTAGGTCAAGCAGGAAGACATTTTCTCTGGACAGCGGGAGTGAGAAAGTGGAGCCGGAGGGCGAAACCGTGGAACGAATCAGGCGGACGCCGCGCCGCGGGTCTTACTTGAGGGCTTCCACCTTCGTCGCCCCGAAGTCGCGGTGGAAGTTCATCGTGTCAAACACCGCTTGTTCCATCAACGGTTTGCCGGTGGAAACCAGGCTGGCGATATTTCTGCCGATGCCGGGCCCCATCATGAAGCCCTGGCCGCAGGTACCCACCGCAAGGAACATTCCCTTCAGCTCCTCGACTCTTCCCAGAATCGGGACTCCGTCGGGAGTCATGGGGTACAGCCCTCGCCATGTTCTTCGTATGAGCAGATTTTTCAGCCTGGGGATAAGCTCTATGAGTCTTCTGCCGATGACAGGCATGAATTCAGAGGTGCTTCTCCTGTCGGTTCCCAGGATGGCCGGCGCCGGAGTGTAGCAGAATATCAGCTGGCCTTCAGTCTTCTGGCCGAAGTAGAAGTTGGCGCTCTTGCCCTCGGGCCCGGGCCTCAGGTCCACGACCAGCGGCTGGAGAAAATGTTCCACCGGTGCCGATATCCCGCCTTCGTGGCTGTCGGGCGTCACCGGCACGTCGAGCCCGCTCAGGCGTCCGATTCCTCTGGCGCCTGCGCCGGCGGCGTTAACCACCACGGGGCTCGAGTACTCGTTCTTCTGAGTGCGAAGTCCGGTCACCCTGCCGCCGCTCTGCGCTATCTCCACCACTTCCTCGCCGAAGGCGAACTTGACGCCGCGGGCCAGCGACAGCGCGTGGTAGGAGGCCGACACCAGGAGGGGCGAAACTTGGCCGTCGTCCGGTGAATGGGTGCCGCCGCGCAACCCGTCCGGGTTTATTCCCGGCACTAGCTCGCGGATTCTGTCCGCGGCCACCCAGTCTATGTTCAGCTCGAACTTTCTCTGGACCGGCAGGAAACTCTTGAGAGCCGCCTCGTCCGATTCCCGGTACACCGGAAAGCAGTAACCACCCTTCTTCCAGTCCACGTCGAAACCGTGCTCTTCCTTCCAGGAGGAAAACGCTTTCAGACTCTCGAGGCACAACCGTATCTTGGCCGGCTGCGAATGCGTCGCCCTCGCGCCGCCTATGGCCGCCTTGTTCTCGCCCTGTCCGGCGGACGGGTTGCTCTCCACGACGAGTACCTTGAGCCCGTCAAGAGCGAGGTAGTAAGCGCAAGGGAGGCCCGCGCTGCCCGCGCCGATCACTATGGCGTCGAAGTTCTCCAATTGCCACGGTCTCCTAATCAGAATCACAGCCGCTCAGAGCGAAAAGCGGCAACTCGGCCTCGAACGGCCGAGGCGAGAACTGAGTCACATCAGACAGCCGTATTCCCTCTTCCCGGCAGATGCCCAGAATAAGCTCACTGCACGTCTTCCCGCCGCAGGCGCCCATTCCGGTCCTGAGCGTCGCCTTGAGCTGGTTCATGTCCCTCACGCCCGCTCGGAGCTGCTCGACTATCAGTGACTTGCTGACCCGCTCGCACCGGCAGACCATCGGGTCCGCGCCCGCCGCCCTCGCGGCCGCGCCAACTCCGTCCGCCATGGCCGTCGCCTCCGGCGCCTGAGTCCTTACGCCCGCCACGGTCATCGCGTCGGAGTAGGGCACTTCCAGAAGCATCAGTCTGCATTTGACCTGCGCCGGGCTGTCCTTGAAGGCCACCACTCTACCGCGGCCCACCGCCTTCCCTAAGAAGTCCGCGGTCTCCACCTCCTGCCCCGTGGGCACCAGCCCGTCCGCAAGCTCGTAGGGCAGCGTGAGCAGAGCCAGCTTCTTCTCGGGGTCGTAGTCCAACTCCACAAGCGTGATGGCCAGACCCGGGCAGCCGGCCACGCACCGCGCGCAGCCCAGACACTCTCCGCGGAACTCGGGGACTCCGGTGATGGACCCTGCGGGAATCACGATGGATTTCTTGGGGCACACTTTCGTGCAGGGGTCGCAGGGTATCTCTTCTGTGCACCTTACAATCGGGAACTTGGGCGGAAGGGACGACGAAACCCTCAGCTCGAACGTGCGGCCAGGCTTGCTGCGCAGCAGGGCCGCGAGCTCGTCCCACTCGGGCGGTATGTCGCACTCGAGGCCGAGAGAGCGAGCGATCTTGCGGCCGGCCAACTTGCCGCTGAAGATGGCGGCGCTTGCCTCCGCTATCTCTTCCGAATCACCCGCGGCGTGTACGTCCATGCCGAACTGCCGCGCCTGTTCGTACAGCTCGTCTATCGGTGAAAGCCCCACCGCAATCAGGACTGTGTCCACCGCGAAGGATTTCTCGGTCCCTGCAATGGGTCTGAAGTCCTTGCCGCACTGGGCAATCGTGACGCTCTCGACTTGCTCCCTGCCCTCCGCGCTCACCACCGTGTGAGACGTGTACACTGGAACCCCGAGTCTTCCGATCTTGTCCCTGTGAACCTTGTAGCCGGAGCATTCAGGAAGCGCCTCGCAGAGGCCCACGACACGAATGCCGGCCTGCATCGCGTGATAGCTCCCGATGAGACCTACGTTCCCGCCGCCCACCACGAACAGCCTCTCGGACGGCTTGACCAGGTCCCTGTTGGCCAGGGTTTGAAACGCGCCCGCGCCGTACACCCCCGGCAGGTCGCATCCGGGAAAGGGCAGAGTCTTTTCTCGAGCTCCACACGACACCAGGAGCACGTCCGGCTCCACGAGCGCGTACTTCCCCGCCCGCAGGACGCCCACTTTCCTGTCCGAGAACACGCCCACCGCCGTGGCCTCCAGCCAGACATCCACGTTGTTGAGCCTCGAAACCTCGCGGCGCAGGAGCTCCGCGATGCGGATGCCGCGCGTGCCAGCCCAACAATCGCTCTTGGAGCCGAAGAAGGAATGCGTCTGCAGAGTGAGCTTGCCGCCCAGGTCCGGCTTGTCGTCGACCAGAAGCACCTGGACGCCCAGTTTCCCCAGCTCGATGGCGGCGCAGATGCCCGCGGGCCCTCCGCCTATGACGAGGACTCTGGTCTTGCGCAGGGGGATCTCTTTGAAACCGGGCAGGTCGTCCGCCGCGGGCAGGGCCGGCAGGCCCTCGCAGCTCCGCACGTCCATTCCCTCGCGCACCGGCGTCATGCACGCCTTAACCGGCACACCGTCGGCCGCGACGAGACACTGCGAACACTGCCCGTTCACGCAGAAGATGCCCTGCGGGCTGCCGTCCCTGTGGTGATGACCGAAGATGTGGATGCCGTGCGCGAACACGGCCGAGGAAATGACCTCGCCTTCTTTGGCCAGCAGTCGCCTGCCGTTGAAGGCAAACTGGACGTCGCGGCGTTCGACGACGTCTATTACGGGGTGGCTCGCAATCCTCGCGGACGAATCCATGTCAGGCGGTCTTACTCTTCTCCGGAGCCAGCTGCTCCTTCAGCGCGTCGAAGATGTGTTTATCAGTGAAATACTTCTGCTGCATGGCCCCCGAAGGGCACATCGCGGCGCACGTGCCACACCCCTTGCATTCCTTCTCGTTCACGCTTGCCACCAGGGCGTTTCGGTCCTTCCGGAAGCTCACTCGGGGCGCGGCGTAGAGGCAGACCGCTTCGCAGGTCCCGCAGCCGCGGCACATCTCTTCGTTGACGGTGCACACGACGTTGACCAGCGTCCCCTCGATGTGGACACGGCCTGCACGTTCTTCGCCGCCGGCGGTCGAAAGCACGGCCTTCGCGCCGTCGAGCGCCGTCCGCATGTCGGGCGGGACCCTCAACACGACGGGCGTCACCTCGTCGTTCGAGCCGGCCAGCACCATGACTTCTTTCTCGCATTCCTGTATGCAGACTCTGCACTCGTAGCAGGGCCCGCAGCGGAGACACCTGAGCGCCTCTTCCATGGCGGCAAGCTCGTTGAACCCCAGCTCCACCTCTTCGAAATTGCTCTTGAGCTGCGTCACTTCGCGCTTCTCGACCGGCCTCCGCGTCGTCCGCGCAGGCTCGGGCGGTTTGAGCTCGTACTCGCTCGCGCCAGTCTTGAGACCCGTGGGCGGGAGTGACAATTCCTCGCCGCTCAGGTAGCTGTGTATACCGGCGGCCGACCTGTGGCCCGCTCCTATGGCCTCCACCACCGTGGCGGGACCGGTGACGGCGTCGCCGGCGGCGAAGACGCCGGGCACGGAGGTCACAAGCGTCTTCTCGTCCGCCTGCAGCGTGCCCCAGGAAGTCAGCTTGAGATCCTTCAATTGTTCGGCGAAACTCAGGTCTGGCTTCTGGCCTATTGCGCTGATGATGTGGTCCATGTCGACCGTGTACTCCGAACCTTCGATCGGCACCGGCCGTCTTCTGCCGCTCGAGTCCGGTTCGCCGAGCCGCATCTTCTGGAGTCTCATCGCCGAGACTCTGCCGTCTTTCGCGATGACCTCCACCGGAGCGACCAGCATGTTGATCTCTACGCCCTCGTGCTTAGCCTCTTCCACCTCGGACGCGGCCGCGGGCATCTCCTTCTCCGTCCGCCTGTAGTAGATGGCCACGGAATCAGCGCCCATCCTCACGGCGGCCCTTGCCGAGTCGACTGCCGAGTTGCCGCCGCCGATCACGGCAACCTTGCCCTTGAGCCCTGGATGCTTGCCCTCGTTCACCTTCGCCAGAAAACCTATGCAGTCGTAAACGCCTTCCACGTCCTCGCCCTTCGCCCCTATCTTGAGACTCTTCCACGCTCCGACGGCCAGCAGGACGGCTTTGTAGCCTTCTGCCTTGAGGGATTCGAGGGTGACGTCCTTTCCGAAGGCGACGCCGGTCCTGATCTCCACGCCCAGGTCCCGGATGGCCTTGATCTCCAACGAGACTATCCTTCTGGGAAGCCTGAACATGGGAATGCCTCCGATCAGCATCCCGCCCGGCTTGTCCAGAGCCTCGAACACCGTGACATGGTACCCCTTGAGCACCAGGTCCCGCGCGGCGGTCAGACCCGCCGGGCCGGCGCCCACCACGGCGACCTTCTCCTTTCGCCACGCGGTCACGCGCTCGGGCGTGGGAATCCCGCGCCTCAGCTCGTAGTCGGCGGCGAAGCGTTTCAACCACGCGATGGCCACCGGGTCGTCGCGGTCACTGCGATTGCACTTCTGCTCGCACGGATGAGTGCAAACGCGCCCGCATATTCCGGGAAACGGGTTGGGCTCCCTGGCCACGTCCAGCGCCTCTTCGAACCTGCCGGTGGCGATGAGGGACACGTAGGCCTTGACGTTGGTGCCTATTGGGCAGGCCTGGCTGCACGGCGACGATTCCACAAGTTCCGCGCAATTGGCCCCGCCCTGGGTCACGGGGTTGAAACAGATTTTCGAGGACTTCTCGGAAGCTGACTCTGCGGGGTTCGTACTCATTACTAAGACCTTCCCCTCTGGTTAGCCGCTTGAACCAGTCGCAGTGAGGCTGGGCCGCCGTCACTGGCTGAACACAATGCCACGCAATGAGTAAACACGTTATGATAACCCGTCGCGCGCGGAGGGTCAAGCGGAAACGAAGAGCGCAAGCTCCCCACAAACGCAGACGCCGGGCGCTCGCGAGAGCACCCGGCGTCTTTCTTCGGCTGTGCGAACGGGGAGAATCTCCAACCGCACAAAGCCCCTACTTCTTCACTGCCTTCTGCACCCACTCGGTCGAAACCGACTTGGGCCTGACGATCGGCGCGCCTATCCCCCTGTTGAGGATGGCCTGGGCACAGATGCCCATCGCGCGCGAAACGCTGAATAGGACAGTGTAGTAAGCGAACTCGGTCATGCCGTAGTGGTACAGCAGCGCTCCGGAAGCCGCGTCCACGTTCGGCCACGGGTCCTTCGCCTTGCCCTGCTCTTTCAGGACGCCCGGCACGATGTTGAAGATCTTCTCGACAATCTGGAACACCGGATCCTGCGGGCAGTACTTCTTCCCGAACGCCAGGAACGCAGTGAACCTCGGGTCGGTCACCCTGAGCACGGCGTGTCCGTAACCCGGAATGACCTTGCCCGAATTGAGCGTGTCCCAAGCGAACTTCTTGAGCTCCTCGTCGCTCGGCACGCCGTTGAACTTCTTCATCGTCTCCAGCACGAACGCAAGGCACTCCTGGTTGGCGAGCCCGTGGAGCGGACCGGCCAGACCGTTCAGCCCGGCGGAAAGCGCGTAGTACATGTCGGACAGCGCCGACGCCACGGTGTGGCCGGAAAAGGCGCTGACGTTGCCGCCCTCGTGGTCGCTGTGCAGCACGAGGTACAGTCTCATCAACTGCGCGAAGTCACCCTTCGGATCCGGAAGGCCCAGCATGTAGGCGTAGTTGCCCGCCATTCCGAGCTCCGGCTTCGGGGCCAGGCGCGCACCCTTGTTGAACCGCATGCGATAGATGCCGGCCGCGATTTCGGGCATTGTGGCCAGGATGTTCAGAGTGTCCTCGAGCATCGGCATCCAGTACTCGTCTTTCTTCATGCCGGCGTCGTAGCGCTTCCTGAACTGCGACTCCTTCTCCATGACCAGTATCGCCGTGTCCAGCATAACCATCGGGTGCGAATCGGCGGGCATGGCCTTGAGCACGTCCCACACGTAGCCGGGGGTACCGGAGCGCTTCTTGAGCTCGTCCTCGAGCGACTTGAGGCCGTCCTTGTCGGGGAGCTCGCCGGTGAGCAGCAGCCAGAAGATCTCTTCCGGAGTCTGCTCCGTGAGCTGGCCTATCGGCCTGCCGCGGATGATCAGCCCCTGGTCAAGCTCCACGACCGACGTGTCGCAGATCATGCCCTTCACGCCCCTCATGCCGCCGTATGCCTGCTCGACCGTCACCTCCGAGATGACCTTGCTGCCGTTCTCCTTAACGAGCGCCTTGATCTCCTCGCGGATCTTCGGCAGCTGCTGAGCCAATGTTTCGTGCAGAGTCGCCATCTGCTACCTCCTTGTGGTTCGGAACCCCCGCTCCCGGGCCGGCAGAGCAAGTCTGTCGCGCATCCGGAACCTCGGGGGGGCTAAGTCCTTTCGGACAGGACCTCAAATCGACACACCGATAGAGCGAACACAGGATACTACAGGACCGCACGGCAAACGGCAACACAAAAAAGCCAGGCTGTCGCGTCCGACTTCCACGAGGCCCGGGGAGCACTCCGCCGACCGCCCCCCCCTCCCACGCCCCTCCCATAACGCGGTGAAATGGCCCCCAATGTGTGCTATGCTCCGGTCTTAATGCGCGTATGCTCGTTTCGTAGGCTCGCTCACGGACGGAAGGAGGAAGCAGCATGAAGGCGCTCGTTTTCGGCGGTTCGGGTAAGATTGGCTCCGCGGTGGCCTGGGATCTGGCCAAGGACAGCGATGTCGAGGTCGTCGGAATCACCGGCAGGCACAAGGACACGCTGGACAAGGTCAAACGCTGGATAGGCGGGAAGAAGGTGGTCACCCATGTGGTGGACCTCACCGACAAGAAGGCCGCCATCAAGCTGATGCAGCAGTACGACGCCGGCGCGATTGCCGTGCCCGACAGGCGCAGAAGCTACAAGATAGCCCACTTCGCGATAGAGGCGGGCCTCGACATAGTCGACATGCTGGAAGAATACCACCGCAGGCCTGACGCCTACGAGACCGAGGGGCTGCAGCTCCCCAAGGGAATGACTTTGAACAAGTACGGCGACTGGCTGCACAAGACCGCGATAAAGAACGGGGTCACGTTCGTGGACGGCCAGGGGTTCGCTCCCGGCCTGAGCAACGTGACCTGCGGCGAGGCCATCAGGAAGCTCGACGTCGCGGAATCGGCCATAGCCAGGGTCGGCGGGATTCCCGCGAAGGAATACGCCGCGAAGCACCCTCTGAGGTACATGATCACGTGGACCTTCGAACACGTGCTCCGCGAATACATGATCAACCTGTACGTGGTGAAGGGCGGAAAGGTAGTCGAGGTCCCGGCCATCGGCGACAGGGAAAGATTCAGGTTCGACAAGTTCGGCAAGGACGAGCAGCTGATGTGCGCGGTGACCCCGGGCATGCCGAGCTTCATCTATACCAGGCCGCAGCTGAAGGAGTTCGCGGAGAAGACCGTGCGCTGGCCCGGCCACTGGGAGGGCGTCGACACACTCAAGGAGTGCGGGCTGCTCGACATCACGCCCCATCAATTCGGCAAGAGCAAGATCGTGCCGCGGGAATTCCTGCTCTCGATGATCACGCCGCGTCTAAAGCCGCAGAAGGGCGAGACAGACGTGTGCGTCATGTACAACACGGTCAAGGGAAAGAAGAACGGCAGGGACGTGAAGATCGAGTACTTCATGTGGGACGAGGCGGACAGGAAGAACGGCATCTCGTCGATGATGAGAGTGACCGGTTTCCCGGTGGCCATAACCGCGAAGTTCCTGCTCGAGGGCAGGATAAAAGAGAAAGGGATAGTGCCCCCCGAGGACTGCATATACGGACCGCTCTACAAGAGGTTCCTGAAGGAGCTCGAGAAGCGGAACATAATGATCCTGGAGGAGAAAACGGCCGTCTGACGCCAGCACGAGGCGTTGAGCTAAGGCACGGAGTCTGGGCCGGCTGGAACAGCACCCGCCGGCCCGGACTGTTTCTCCGGTCGCACGCCGCGCGCCCGGGAGCGGGCTCCGTTAGAAGTAGGCTTCCTCTTTCCTGGACAGGAAGTGGATCCCCGGCACGAGCAGCATGATGCCGACGACCTGCATGGCGGTGAACGACTCGCTGAGCAGGAAGTACGCCAGAGCGGCCGCGAAAAACGGCGTGGCGAGCTCCAGCGCGGAAACCTGCGCCGCCTTGATCCTCTTCAGGCCCTCGTAGTACAGCACGCTGCCCACTCCGACGACCACGCCCACCAGGACCTGGCAGACGCTCGTGACGCTGAGCGCGGTGGTGGCAACGATGTACGACACGAACACGACCGCGCCTATCAGGAATCTGTAGAACACGAGTACTCCCGCGTTCAGGTCCCGGAGGTACTTCCTCATAACCACCGCGGTGGTGGCCCAGGCGAACGTGGCCACCAGGACCAGCAGGTCGCCGGAGCTGCCCAGCCGCAGGGCGGACAGGTTGACCGGCGTCTGCGTGGTGACCAGGAGCCCGGCCGCCACCATGAGCAGTATGCCGAGGTAGTCGAACAGCGTGAGCCTGTCCTCTTTCAAGAAGAAAAACCCGATGAGCACGATGAAGATGGGTTGCATGTGGCCGAGGAGCACGGCATTGATTACCGGAATCTTGGTCAGGGAGAGCACGTAGAGCAGGTCCGCGACCACCGTTCCGACCACTCCGATGTACACGAGTCGCGGCACGTGCCTGCGAGGCACTTTCAGATTGCCCCTGTTGGTGAGACAGACGTACCCCAGTGCGATCAGAGCCGACACGATGGACCTGGTAGTGGCAATCTGCAGGAAATCAGTGCTCCTGGCCGCGACTTTCGTGAGTATGGGCTCCACCGCCCACATGACGCTGGCAGCCAGGATGGCCAGCACACCCGCCTTCTTGGTGTCCATTGCTGTCTCGCGGAAAACCGGGCCGTCGCCCGAGGATCAGAAAAGAGAGCGATAGTAGGGCGGCTTCCCCATGGTCTCGGGCATGAGCCTCAGCTTACCCAGCTCCTTCGCGACGTAGGTCGCGGTGCCCCATATCCTGAGAGTGCGCTCGCCCGAAGTCTCGGTGCCGCAGGTCACGATGCGGGGACCCATGCTTACGCAGTCGTGAGTCTCGGCGCCGTGGCCGCTCAACGAGTTGTGGCACAGGAAGTCCGGCCGCGGATCCAGCACGACCAGACTGCCGGGACACACGCGGCCTCCGTCACTGCCGGGTTCCTCCGGACCGCGACGCGAGGGCGCACCCTCGTGGCCTTCGTCCCCTCGCACGTCCAGCCCCGCCATGATCCGGCCGTCGAAATACACGCTGAGAGCGCGCAGTTCTCCACACCCTTCCGGGTCCAGCGCGTCGCACGCGCCCAACTCCGGGTCGAGTATGAGAATCCCGCAACGCGCCGGACTGTCGCGGCCGCACGCCAGCGCAATCCGCCCATCGACGTACACGTCCAGCGCGCGGACCGGCCCGTCGCCCACCTCCAGCACGGTCACGGTCCCGCGCTCCAGGTTCCATACCCTGACCTGTCCGTCCGCGCTTCCGGAAAACACCCTGCCCCTTCTGTCTGCGGCCACCGTCACCACTGGGGCCTGGTGGCCCTTGAGTGTGCGCGCGCTGCAGCTTTCGAGGTCCCACACGGTGACCGCGCCGTCGGCGTGTCCAGTCACAAAGCTGCTTTCTCCGAACGGAGCCACCACGAGGGCCGGCGCGGGGCGGCGCGGCAGGGGCGTCACCGTGTTCTTCTTGAACGAAGTTATCGCCATTTCGCCCGCTGAGTCCACGGAACACACGTCGCCGCCGACCACGGCGATCCCGACGGCGCTTGCTTCGTGCACTCTCGTCTCGTACACCCTGTCGTTGTAGCCGGTCAGCACCCCCACGCTGCCGTCGCTCCCGCAGAAGGCCAGCTGGCCGTGGTTGTAGAAGGCGATCCTGTCGACCTCCGTCTTCCTCAGTCTGATGAGTTGAAGCAGGTTGGGGTCCGCGCTCACGTCTTCGTTGAGGACCCTGAGGAAACTCTCTTCGGCCGGGGTGAAGGAAAGCGGCTCACCCAGCGGGACCGGCTCGGCCTCGACGGAGACGCGCCCGGCACGGAGGCTCAGCTTCTCGCCCCGGACCGCGAGCGGCCTCGTGTTCCGGGCAAACCTGCCCACACGGATCTGGTCGCCCCAGGTCTCGATCTTCTGCCTGTCGAACACCTCGCGGATCTCGGGTCCGGTCAGCCTGGACGGAATCGAGTTGTCCAGGTGGTATATCAGCACCGCTCCTTCCTGGTAGAACCGGGTCTCCTCCATCGCGGGAGTCTCGATAAGCGGAAGGTGCATCCTGACTCTCTCCAAGGTCCCCTCGCGCTGTTCCAGGTTGATCCTTCTCGTGGAGAAAGCGGTCTGGAATCTGACCAGCACGTCCAGGTGTCCCTTTTCGTAGAACTTCCTGACGACCTGGTGGAAGTAGGCCTCGTCTCTCCAACCGTCCAGGATTATGAGTTTCTTGTCGGCGTTCTGCCCGAGGAACTCCTCGAAGAACGCGTCGGGGTCGTCCTGGTCCTCCGAGACCGGGTAGTTTTCATAGAACCTGGCCTCGTTGTGCGCCTTCAGCCATTTCAGCCCGAGGATGCGGTCGAACACCCTGTTCTCCGGAGCGTCCCGCATGAGATACAGAATCTCGTGCCCCTCGATGCCGCCGAACCCGCGGGCGATCGTGCTGCAGAAATAGGTCTTTCCCGTGCCGGAGTCTCCGGTCACGGCCATCACGACCGGCCCCTTCACCGACGCGAGATGAAGAAGCGTCTCAGAGAGCTCGTACAGGCCCGTGTTGCTGGGCTTGAGGGACAGTATGGGCACGGTCTTGAAGTCGCGCAGGTAAAGCGTATGAAGGAAGTCGGGCAGCCCGAGACGTCGCAGGCCGAACGTCGCTTCCTCGAACGCCGGAGCGTCATTACCGGTGAGGATGTTCATCAACGCAATCGGAATCGTGGCGTCTATGCCTCCGGACGCCTGTTTCTGCCCGGCCCCTATCGCCCCCATGGCCCAGGCCAGGTATATCCTGGTCTCCCGGTCCGGGCTGTCCACAAACTTCGTGAGCGACGGCAGCGCGGCCACGGCCTCCGCGCCCAACTTGCCCAGCGCCCATACCACCTCACGCTTCTCGGAGTCGGTAGGGTGCAGGTACTCCGAACGCCCGCCGGCGCACGGCACCGCGACGCGATCCGGCTCATCCAATATCTTAGCGAAAAGCGTTAACGCTCTCTCTTCTCTGAGATTACCAAGGGCGTACACGAGATTTGACCGCAGGAACGAGTGCGCAGGCGCGGAGCGGCTCAGCGCGTTTATCAGAGCTTCGGACGAGCGCGCGTCGGCCAGCCGGCCCAGGAACGCCGAGGCCCTGTACTGGATGCCGCTCGACACGTCTATCTCCGAGCTGGCCAGGAGCTCGACGCAGGGTCGCAGGAGCGCCCGCGGTTCTCGTCGCGAGATGGACGGATGGGGACACACGTGAGCGGCGATGAGCTCACAGATCTCCTCCCTGTCACCGCCCAATCTCAGCTCGGAGAGCAGTCCGTCCAGCTCGGACCTCACCCACTCCTCCTCGGAAATGATGCCGCTCACCGCGCCGAACACGGAATCC
>CAZMZP010000051.1:0-7208 GCA_964570935.1 uncultured bacterium | reverse complement strand
GGAAGACCTCCCGTTCGAGAAGGTGGTCGCGCGCGGACAGTACCCCGGGCCGGAAGTGGTCCGGGACATCTCGCTTTTCATGATAGCCGACGTCCTGAATGGGCAGAAGACCGGCCTCTATCTCGACCAGAGCGAAAACAGAATCCTCCTGTCCGACATAGTACCGGACAAGAGGGTGCTGGACTGCTTCTGTTACCTCGGGGCGTGGGGGATTGACGCCGTGAGGCAGGGAGCGCGGGAGGCGGTGTTCATCGAGAGCTCTCCCCGGGCCCTCGAGACGGCCCGGCGCTGCGCGGAGCTGAACGGAGCGTCCGGGAGATGCAGTTTCGTGCACGAGAACTGCTTCTCGTACTTGTCCCGTCTCGTGGTCCTGGGCGACAAGTTCGACGTCGTGGTCCTCGACCCGCCCGGGCTGGTCAAGAGCAAGCGGAAGATGGGGGCGGGCGTCGAGATCTACGAGAGACTCAACACGGAGGCCATGAAACTCGTGGCGTCGGGAGGTTTTCTGATTACGTGCTCCTGTTCGCACAACGTGGACAGGGAGACGTTCCTGAGCATCCTGGCCAGGTCCGCCAAGAGAGCCGGCAGAGAATCCCAGATAGTGTCAATCAGGTCCCAGTCCCGTGACCATCCAATCCTGCTTCCGGGCCGCGTCAGCGAATACCTGAAATGCGTGCTTCTGAGACTGTGGTGAGACGGCGGTAAAGAGCACCCCGCGTCTCGCCGCGCCAAGACTGCAAAGCCGCCCCGCCCGCGTCGCCGCTTCCTTCCGCTAGCCTCCAGACACTGATTTTTGTTGACTTTCCGGCGCTCAAATCCTAGTTTGAAGCCGCGCTTAAATTCTGCAAAGGAGTCGCATATGAGATTCTGCATCGCACTGACAAGACGCGCGCAGATGCGCGCGGTTCTCCGGCGTCGGCTGCTCGTCGCGGCCGGAATCGGCCTGGCGATCCTCGCTGGGGCCGTTTTCCCGGCCCCTCGCCTGAGCGCCGACCTGATGGGAACAGACGGACTGTTGAGGATTTCTTCCGCCGGCGTGCTGCCCCGGGGTGGGTGGACCGCCGGACTTTTCGGACAGTACTACCGCCGGATGACGCCCAACGCACACTCGGTCAGCGAGAGCTACGCTCTCGGCAACCTGAGCGGCAGGTACGGGTTCACGGACCTGCTGGAGGCGTTCGTGGTCATGCCGGGGGAGGGGACCGCGTGGAAGTTCAAGCCTCTGCCCGACCGGGAGGAGTACGACGAGAATCACGGCGGCCCGGGCGACATGAGAATCGGCGTGAAGATGAAGGCGCCTCTGGAAAGCGAGACGTATTCGCTCGCCTTGATGGTCGAGGCCTCCCTGCCCACCGGCAAGAGTGATGAGATTTTTATGCCTGGAGCCGCGACCGGGCAGAAACTGTTCACCACGGACGAGGCCAACGTGTTCGGCCGGGTTTGCGCCACGTTCGACCTGAGCGAGGTGGCGGCGATCGCTCCGCTCAGAGTGCATCTCAACGCGGGTTACTGGCTCAATCGCGACGAGAACATCGTCCGGTTTCCTTCGTACATGTTCCCGCTTCCAGGGAAACTGGACAACAAGGACGTGATACTGGCGGGCCTGGGACTGGAGTTTCCTTCTTCCCGCGTGACTCTGTTCACGGAGTTCTACACGGAGCAGCTCGTGGACGGGGCGGACCTGGCCAGCTTCAAGGAGAACCCCGTTCTCATTACTCCGGGCGCCAAGATGAACCTGCCCTTTGGTATCGTCGCGACGGCGGCCCTGGACCTGAGACTGTCCCGCAACGACGCGGACACTGACTTTAATCCCGAGGACGAGCTTCCCGAGTGGGCGTTCACGCTCGGGTTTGACTTTATGCCGGCTCTGTTTGCCGGCGACATGGACGAAGACGGCATTGCGGACGACAGCGACCTCTGCCCGACGGACCCGGAGGACATCGACGCGTTCGAGGACGCTGACGGATGCCCCGATTCTGACAACGACCAGGACGGCGTCGCTGACGTTGTCGACAAGTGTCCCAACCAGGCGGAGACCGTCAACGGCTACATGGACGCTGACGGCTGTCCCGAGCCGGACGCGGACAAGGACGGAGTGACCGACTCCTCCGACAAGTGCCCCGGCGAGCGGGAAGACCGGGACGGCTACCAGGATGACGACGGCTGCGCCGACATCGATAACGACGGGGACGGCGTGCTCGACGTTTCTGACGCGTGTCCCAACGAGCCGGAGACCGTCAACGGGTATGAGGACGCTGACGGCTGTCCGGACCAGACGCCGCGGATCGAGGAGACGGATCTCGACACGGACCACGACGGAGTGCCCAACTCAAAGGACAAGTGCCCCAGCCTGGCCGAAGACGTGGACGGTTACCAGGACCTGGACGGATGTCCTGACGTTGACAACGACCTGGACGGCATAATAGACGCAGAAGACAAGTGTCCCGGCGACGCGGAGGATGTTGACGGCGTGATGGACGACGACGGATGCCCTGACAGGTAGCGGGTGCGGGTTTGACGGCCGGGTCCAAAGCCTGGCGGGTCAGACCTGGAGGCGGTAGCCACCTGGCGGGCCTGGGCAGTGGGGCTGATCAGTAGGGCAGCGCCCCGCGAGTAACTTAGGGCTATGAAGGCAAAGGGGTGGGTGGTAAGTGTTGGGTGATCGCAGATTGCGACCACCTTTGGGAGGATGGGGAGGTAGTTTATGTCATCAAGCTCAGCGGTTGTTCGAGTTGCTACTGTCCAGCAGCGTATTCTGGTTGTCCGTGGGGAGCGCATCATCATAGATGCTGATCTTGCGGCGTTCTACGGGGTTCCGACCCGACGGTTGAACGAGCAGGTGAAGCGGAACAGGGACCGCTTCCCGGGCGATTTCATGTTTCGGCTGACCCCGGCTGAGAAGCAGGAGGTGATCGCGAATTGCGACCACCTTTCGGGGTTGAGGTTCTCCAAGGCCCTGCCGTGTGCCTTTACCGAGCATGGAGCCATCATGGCTGCCAGCGTGCTGAATACGGGGCGTGCGGTGAAGGTCAGTGTGTTTGTTGTGAGGGCATTCGTGGCGTTGCGTCGCGCGATTGCTGAACACAGGGATCTGGCGCAGAAGATTGTGCAACTCGAGCGCAGGCTTGCAGGGCACGATGAGCAGATTCTGTCGCTGATCAGAGCGATAAGAGAGCTCATGGGGCCGGAGCGTGAGCCGAGGAGAAGGCAAATAGGGTTTCGCCGCTGAGCTACGCCGTTCTGAAGCGATTCAGTGAGTCTCCGGTTCCGGTCTGAGGAACCGGAGACTCACTTTTTCACGCTCTTCTTTCTCTTTTCCGCTTTCTTCACTTTGTTCCACAGCCCGTCCATCTCCTCGAGCGTGGAGCCGGAAGGAGTCTTGCCCCTCTTCTTGAGAGACTCTTCGACGGAGGAGAACCGTCGCAGGAACTTCTCTATCGTCTTTCTCAGGCAGACGTCGGGGTTGTGTCCGGTCTTCCGGGCGAGGTTCACCATGGAGAAGAGCAGGTCACCGATCTCGGCCCCGACCGCTTCCTCGTCTTTCTCCAACAGCGCTTCCTGCAGCTCCTCCACTTCCTCCCTTATCTTTTTCACGACGTCCGCTGGTCCCGGCCAGTCGAACCCGACGGCGGCGGCCTTCTCCTGCAGCCGGAATGACGCCACCAGGGACGGCAGAGTGGGGGACAGCCCCTCCAGGAGCGACGCCTGAGCAGGCTCTTCTTCCAGCTTTATCTCTTCCCACTGCTTGAGGACGTCCTTGGTCTTCTTCACGGTCTTCCGGCCGAACACGTGCGGATGCCGCCGCTTCATCTTCTCCTCGCACACGCCGACGACGTCAGCGGGAGTGAAGAGGCCTTTCTCATCCGCTATCTCTATGAGGAAGATGAGCAGAAACAGAAGGTCGCCTATCTCCTCCTTCAGCTTGCCGTGCTCGCCGGCGGCAATCGCGTCTATGACCTCGTGAGTCTCCTCCAGGATGTAGGGTGTCAAGGAGGTGATGGTCTGACTCCTGTCCCAGGGGCAGCCGCGCTCGCCGCGCAGCACCTTGCAGACCTCGAAAAGGTCGTCGAGGGCCCGCGCGTGCGGTTTCGTTTTCTGGGGCCTGGCGCCCCGGGGTGTCGTCTTCCGGGGTTTCATTCCTTCGGTTCCTCGGCCAGCATCATCTCCTTGAGCAGGTCAAGAGGCGGATTCCCGAAGCTGAGGAGCTTCTCGTTGAACGCCTTGCGGTCGAACTTGTCCTTCACCTTCTCCTTGTACAGCCGTTCGATCTCCCAGATGCCGTCCACGCCCACGAAGTAGGTCGTGAGCTGCACCGAGGTAACGGAGGCCCTCACTATCTTGTTCCTGGCCTCGCTCTCCTCCTGGAAGCCGCCGTGTATCATTAGGGTGAGCGCCTCCTGCTCCGTCATTGTGCGTGTGTGGAGGCCCGCGTCTATTATGGTGTTGATTATGACCCTCAGGATCCACTTCTGCCTCGACAGCTCGAGTCGCGGGTCGGGCCCGGTGTAGCCCGCGTCCAGCACCATCTTCTCGGAGTAGAGCGCCCAACCCTCCACGAACGCCCCGCTGGAAAGCAGGGCTCTGACGAGCGAGGGGAACTGGTTCGAATACCAGCCGTTCACGTAGTGCCCGGGCATCGCTTCGTGTATGCAGAAGATCTGCTGCATGTAGTCGTTGTATTCCCGGAGATAGGACTCCTTCTGCTCCTCAGTCCAGTCCTCTGGGGCGGGCGCCACGTAGAAGAACGACTTCAGATGCCGCTCGAGCGGGCCGGGAGACTCCAGCCCTCCGGCCGCCACGCCCCGGTCGTACTCCGGGGTCCACACCACGTCGAGCGTGTTCTCGGCGGGGAGAGTGATGAGGTCCTTCTCGCGTATGAAGCGGTCCAGGTCGTTTACGAAACCCCTGCACTGCTCGAGCTGCTGGTCCGCCGACACGTGGTTCTTGGCGATCTCAGCGAACACCTCGCGCGCGATCTCCTCGTCCGCCTCCGCTCCCTCGGCGTGCTTGTGCGCCGGGAAGAGCTCGGCGTGTATCTGACGCGCCAGCGCAATGGCCTGGCCTCGTACCTCCTCGTACCTCTTCCATGCGCGCGCGACCAGCTCCTCAGGAGACTCGTCCGACTCCAGAGCGTGGCGCAGCTTCTTCGCGTAGAGCTCCTTTCCTATCCAGGGGTCGGCGCCCGACCTGGGCAGAAGGTCCTTCTCCAGAAACTCGCCGTACTCCTTGAGGGCTTCAATCGCGACCTGAGAGGCGGCGCGCAGGGATTCTTCCAGCTGCGGGGCGAACGCCGCCATCCTTAGCAGGTCTCTCTCTATGTAAGAGATGCACCCGGCGTTCTGCTTTATGGCCACCTCGGTGAACACGCGCGGGGGAGATTTCAGGTTTGTCTTGGCCTGGGCCAGCAGGGCCGGGAACTGGCGCAGACGGAGGATGACGCTTCCGAGCCTCACGTCCCACGGCGCGAAATCCCTGCTGACGAGCGAGCGGATCGCGCCGCCGCACAGGTCGGTGTAGAAGATGGGCGACGTTTCCCACGCCCTCGTCTCTTCCATCCTGAAAATATTCTCCTCCAGGTCTCTTTTTAGAATGACGTAGTCGTATCTGTGTACGGTGCTGAGACGCGATGGGTCGACGTCCGTCAACAGCTCCTGCAGAGCGTGTTGGGTCATCACCAGCTCTTGCTTACTGGCCTCGGGGCTCAGGTCTGGCAGCTTTCCGTCGTAGTCGTGGACGCCGTTGTAGGTCGCGCTGACCGGGCTCACGCTGTACGACCAGGCGAAGTACTCCTTCGCGAGGTTGACGAAGAGGCTGTCGTCGCGGGTGACCATCGGCGCAGTGGGGAAGTTGAAGATGCCCTGCTGGGCGAAAGCGTTGCCGGCCAGGCTGCAAGCCAGGAACAGGCCGGCCAGAACTGTGAACCTGTGCGTCGTCTGCATGACTCCTCCTTCTTGAAGAACGCTGAACGAGCTTAACATATGAGCATGTCCGGTTCAGCAGGTAATTGGGCCGGCGCCTGCTGGTTGCGCTCGCGCGACCTGGCACGGCGGCAGCGGCTCGCGCGCTCGGTCATGGCGGCGGCTCCGTGGCGGTCCCGCTCCCTCCGCGGTCGCCTTGCGCTCACCATTGCCTTGTGGTATAACTCACGCAGGCGCGAACCCGCACCGTACGGCGCGCGCCGAGAGACTCGAGATCGTGCTAAGGAGGTTAAGACATTGAAGTTCCCCGTGTGGGTGGACATCAACCTCGACGCGTTGATTGACAACATAAAAGCGGTCAGGCGATTGGTGGGTGATGGCACAAAAGTGTGCCTCGTCGTCAAGGCGGACGCCTACGGACACGGCTCTGTTGAGGTGTCGCGTGCGGCGCTGGAGGCCGGAGTCTACATGCTCGGCGTGGCCACTCTCCACGAAGGCATCGAGCTTCGCAGGGCCGGCGTCTCGGCGCCGATGATAGTGTTGAGCCCGTCGCTTCCCGCCGAGATCGAAGAACTCGTGACGCACGGCTTGAGGCCGTCTGTGTCCAGCCTTGCGTTCGCGCGCGCCCTGTCCAGGGTGAGCTCGCGGCTCTCGCGGACGACTCCGTTTCACGTCGAAGTCGACACGGGCATGGGCAGGACAGGCCTGGACTACGACGCGGCCTACGATACGCTCAAGGAGATGGCCGCTCTTCCCGCGCTCCACATGGAAGGCGTGTACACGCACTTTCCCGACGCGGACTGCCCCGACGGCAGCTTCGCCAGGTCACAGATAAAGAACTTTCACGGCCTGCTCGCGCGGCTTGAACAAGACGGAGTCTCCTTCGACCTGGTTCACGCGGCGAACAGCGCCGGCCTGGTCAACATTCCGGAATCCCGGCTCAACATGGTGAGGCCGGGACTGCTCGTCTACGGCCTGCGTCCCGGAGGGGGTGGGGAGCCCGTGCCGGAAGTGCGGCCGGTCATGAGTTTCAAGAGCTGCGTCGTTCAGCTGCGCAAGGTGCGCCGCGGCCGCTACATCAGCTACGGCAGGACCTACTGCGCCGGGAGGGATTCCGTCATAGCGGTCGTGCCCGTGGGATACGGTCACGGCTACAGCTGGACTCTTTCCAACGCCGGCCAGATGCTGGTGAGGGGCGCCAGGGCGCCGATAGTCGGAAGAGTGACGATGGACCTCACAATGCTGGACGTGACCGACGTGCCCGGAGTGAAGGAGGGCGACGAGGTCGTG